>CAIKLP010000071.1 GCA_903828245.1 uncultured bacterium
GCACCTGCTGCAATGGTTAAAGTACCCGAATTTTGAACTTGCTCAGCAGAAGTAAACTGCTCCGAAGGGGCAATGTAGAATTCTGCACCCGATGAAATGTACAATTGCGCCGAAGCAGAAATTGATACAATCATCAGGAAATTGAAGATAAGGAATTTAATTTTTTTCATGTTTATCAATTTTTTTATAAAAATAATGCTGTTTTATAGTGTTTTTCGAATATTTAGGGTTGAAATGTGTTAGTAAATTTATTTACCTAGTGTTATTAAATCTTTACCACTTTATTTTTTTACATAACATTATTATGTTATTTAATTTTATTTACATAACATTGTCATGTTACGTAAATTTTACATTATGGAAAAGTTTTTATTAGCCAATTTATCGTTCTTGCTGCTTGTCATGTCTGCGGTAATATTCATAGAATTACTGCTAAATTTTAAAAAACCATTACAACTCAAACTGATTTTATTGTCAATAGCTTTTGCATGCCTATGGAAAGGCTTTGGAATAATGTATGCCTTCAATTATGGTTATAATAGATGGCTCATGGAGCTACCCAACGCAATATTAGCAGGTAGTTTTATCTTGCTCATCACACATTTAATAGATGCGAGTTTGTCCTTGTTTTATCGAGCATACGCCTTTATTATTTTCATTACATTACTTAGTTTATCTATATACTATGGTTTTGTCTTGAAAGTGCCACTTGATGTACCAATTACTCATATTTCATATTACATTCAATTTATTTGGTGTTTTTTCTCTGTGGTAACGATCTTACTATGCCTGTTTTTAATATTCAGGTTAAAGTCTTCCGAACAAAAAACAAACCAGTATATGAGCCAATTAAACAATTGGGCTATTTATATTACGTCTGTCTTTTTGACTTCTTGTATGGCATTTCTTTGCATTGAACTATTTCCAAGCAGTGCATTGCTCAAAATCATCAATATTATAATGGATAACCTGCTTGTATTTATGATTTTGTTTAGACCAAAATTTATCAATAACAATCATTTTAAAAGCAGTAATACCACCTTTAAAGTAAAGCTTCATGCAGACATTGATGAAAGTGCCTTTACTTTACACTTTTTTTATCATAAGTATTATGTAAACCCTGATGCTAATTTGGAAAGTTTCGCTGAACTACTTCAATCCAATCCAGACGACCTAAGAACCTATTTAAAAAGCCATTTTAAATCTAGTTTTAAAGAATTAATTAATAGAAATAGGATTATTGTTTTTCAAGAGTTGGTAGTAGCTGGAAAATCGAAAAGTTATAATTTAGATGGCCTAGCCGTGCAATGTGGCTTTAGCTCTCGGTTTCATCTGTTTGCTAATTTTAAAAAATACCATGGTGGCAGTCCAAGTGATTATATCAAAGCTTTCGAAGGGTAAAGAGATTTAAGTCGGAGCAAAAGATTTCTTCACAGCCCTTGACATCCTATGAATAATCTTGTATAATTGCTAATATTTTTAGCATTATGCCTCTTACTACTCCTCCACATGCCGCTGTCGAGCTTATTTTATGCGAAAACAGCGTCGAATTAGCCCTTCCGCTATTGTCTAGCAGCATCAGTGCGGGCTTTCCTTCGCCGGCACTCGATTTTATCGACCTTAAAATTGATTTAAATACCCATTTGATTAAACACCCATCGGCTACTTTTTTTGGCAGGGTAAAAGGCTATTCGATGAAAGATGCAGGCATTGGCGATGGCGACCTGATCATCATCGACAAAAGCATTCCGCCTAATAATGGCAAAATTGCAGTTTGTTATTTAGATGGTGAATTTACGCTCAAGCAAATTAATATCATCGATAAAGAAATTTGGTTGATGCCCGCTAACAGCGCATACAAAGGCATCAAGATGGAAGCCTTTCATCATTTAGTCGTATGGGGCGTAGTAACTTATGTGATTAAAAAAATACCATGTTCGCTTTAGTCGATTGTAATAATTTTTACGCTTCTTGCGAGCGTTTATTTCGGCCCGAATTAAATGGTCAACCGGTAGTGGTTTTATCGAATAACGATGGCTGTGTAATTGCACGCAGCAACGAAGCAAAAGCCATAGGCATCCCTATGGGCGCGCCCGCCTATCAATACGAAATGCTATTTCGCAAACACAATGTAAGTGTGTTCTCTGCTAACTTTCCGCTCTACGGCGACCTCAGTAATCGAGTAATGAATATTTTATCGGAGTACAGTCCCGAAATAGAAATTTACAGCATCGACGAATTATTTTTAAAGCTCGTTGGTTTTGATTTTTTTGATTTGCAAAATTACGGAGCAAGCATGAGAGAAAAAGTATTTACTTGGACCGGAATTCCCATTAGCGTAGGCATTGCACCAAGCAAAGCTTTATCAAAATTAGCCAACCGAATAGCAAAAAAATATCCCGAAAAAACCGCAGGCGTATACATTATAGACAGCGAAGAAAAAATAACCAAAGCGCTCAAATGGTTGAAAATAGAAGATGTTTGGGGCATTGGTTCGCAGCTAAGTAAAAAACTAAAAGCCATTAATGTATTTAGCGCTTACGACTTTACATTGACCAACGATGCTTGGATTAAAAAAAATATGGGCATTGTGGGTATTCGTTTAAAAAGAGATTTACAAGGTTTACCTACCCTAGATTTAGAAAGCCTTGGCGCAAAAAAAAATATTGCTACCACCCGAACCTTCGACCGCAATACCAACGATTTAAATTATTTAGAAGAACGGGTGTCTACGTTTGCAGTGGCTTGCGCCGAAAAACTACGCAAACAACAATCGTGTTGCAATAGTTTGCTGGTGTTTATTCATACCAATGGGCATCGACAAGATTTAGCGCAATACCACCAACATATTTTAGTGCAACTCCCCTTTCCTACTAACTCTAGTATCGAGCTTTCTCAATTTGCCACCGCAGCCTTAAAAAAAATATTCCATGCAGAATATCAATATAAAAAAGCCGGTGTAATGGTACAAGACATTACACCCGAATACCAAAAACAATTATCGGTATTTAATAATAGTAACGAGCTACATGCCCCACTGATGAAGGCATTTGATAAAATAAATAATATATTTGGTCAACAAAAAATAAGGTTAGGCTCGCAAGATCGTCGCATTTGGAAAATGAAACAAGAACGACTATCGCCTAGGTACACCACTAAATTAAGTGATATTATAATCATAAAAGTATAATGTGTTTTCATTCTAAACAATCACAAACTGCGCAAGCACTCGAGCATCGATTCAAAGCTAAATTGGCCGATGGCATTAGCATTGAGCCTACTATCTATAATGGTTTCAGTTTTCCAAAAACACCCATCATTACCAGGCAAGCACCCGATAAAATTATTTTATCGAATTGGGGACTCATGCCTAGTTGGGCTAAGGATACCAGCTTTAGAAAAAACACCTTGAATGCCAGAGTAGAAACCCTTCAAGAAAAACCTTCTTTTAAAAACTATGTACAAAATAGGTGTTTAATAATTGCCGATGGATTTTTTGAATGGAAATGGTTAGATGAAAAAGGATTAAAAAAAGAAAAATATTTTATTGAATTGCCCGAGCAGCAAAGCTTTGCATTTGCAGGTATTTGGAGCCATTGGCTAGACCAAAGTACAGGAGAAATTCAACACACCTATGCCATGCTAACCATGCAAGCAAATGCACTTATGAGCGAAATTCATAATACTAAAAAACGCATGCCTATAATTGTTTCCACCAGTGCAGAGCAGCAATGGCTCGAGCGCGGCGAATTGTATATTGCGAATGATTTATTGCAAGCGCATTTGGTTTAACGAAAAAAATCTTTGAAGATGAAAAACCTACATCTTCGCAATTCGCTGAAACACCTCTCCTGCTTTAATTACATAGATACCATTAGCGAATTCAGCTAAATCTATCATGTCATTTCCGAGCATTTCTTTCCTTAATATTAAATTTCCTTGCACATCGTAAAGCTCCACTATATTATTTTCGATATCGCTCAAGCCCTGCACATAAATAATATTGTTAGTTGGATTTGGATAAATTTTAATTTTATTTTTAGTCGAGTTATTTACTCCAACTGTTTTTACAAAAGTGTTACAAACGGAAGAATCTACGCAACCTAAATAGGTAATTAAACACTTGTAAGTACCAGTTGCAGCAGGTGTAAAGGTTTGAGTAGTTGCCCCTACAATTGGCAGTCTGGTAAAACAATTTACCCATTGGTATTCTGCGCCTGCTAAATTCGCTTCCAAATAAGTTGTTTTATTTGCAACGCTAACATCAAACTTAATAATGAAAATATCCAACACCACAATCGAATCACAATTTAATGCTGTTTTATAAACCACAGAATCGGTTGTTGTAGTAGTGTATACTTTACCGTTTTTATCCCAAGTAAAAGTTTGACAAGCAATCTCAGATTGAACAATTCTGAATGCAGGAGATATTTTTAAATGTAGCGCAACTAAAGAATCACAGCCTTTTGAGGTAACCAAAACAGCATTATAAACTCCTGTTTTATTATAGGTTAAGCCAGTAGCCGACCAAGTGTATGGGCTACATTGGTTGATGTAAAAATCAGTAGAATCTTTTTTATTAATGGTTAAGTTTAAAGTAATTAAAGAATCACATCCTCTTGCATTTTTTATAATTGCATTCGCTTGCGTACTTTGTGTATAACGCTGGTTATTTTCTGGCCAAGTATAAAAATCGCATGCGCTAATATTTTGAATCGTTGGCGGAATTGGATTGACTGTTAAATTTAAAGTGATAATGGAATCGCAACCGCTGGCTGTAAGTATTGTATCTGCATAGCTTCCAGAGGCTCCATAGGTTTGACCATTGAGCGCCCAAGTAAAAGTATCGCATGCCTTAACCGTTATACTACTTCTTAAAATATTGGTAATCGTTAAATTTAATTTAATGATCGAATCACATCCATTGGCTTTTGCCATTCTTCCGATATAGGTTCCGCTGGTATTATAAGTTTGATTCGTAACTGGCCAAGTATAGGCGTTGCATTTAGTTAAATTTATTTTATTGATACTCAAGCCTGCAGCTAAGGTTTTTCCAGCAACAAAATTAGAAGTAGACCCAGTAAGCGTAAAACCATTTAAAGCACCCGTACCAAAAGTATTTCCATAAGAGGAGATACTGGTATTACTGGTATTCGAAGTTCCTGGCGCTCCTTCATTCATCGGAAAATAAGCCACCAAATTAGGAGTCGAATTACACAATTCTACATTTCTATTATTGGCAATTTGCGAAGCCGTTCGGGCTACATTCCAAACCCTTACCTCATCTATGGTACCATTAAAATAATGAATGCCATCGCATCTTCTGCCAATTTGAATATTTCCAGTTGCAGCTGTATTGACTGTCACTGTTAAATTACCAGATGCTTCTAAATTTCCATCTAAATACAATGCTACTTTGGTTGTCGCTAATGGGTCGTAAACGCCTGCCACATGGTGCCATAACCCGTCGTTTACAGCAGTAGTACCATTGATCCCATTGCCTTCCACTTCTAATCGAATGGCATTGTTATTTAAAATATTCAGCGTGAAACGAGTGCCTGTAGACATGAGTCCCATTTCTACAATTACCGTTTGTACACCTCCAGCCGAAGGGTTACTATTAGCTGTTGTTTTGATCCAAGCCTCTACCGTTTTAGCCGTATTTCCAGCAATTGGAGAAATGTCCGACATGACATAATCGTCTGCTCCATCGAAATACAAACCTGCATTTTGTGCTATTAATTTATTCGAACATATTGATAAGAAAAAAAATAATAAAATGGAAAGGAGGTTGCGAGTATTCATATTGCTTTCGTTAAATTTTCAGATAAAATAATAAGCAATTTAAAGAATTTTAAATAAGGAAAAGCTCCAAACGCTAAATAATAAGGAATGTAGCCTTTGGAGATTAAAAATTGGCCTATATTTAAAGAATAAAACCCATTATTGCCATGAATATCGATAGCAAAAAACTCTTACATGCCGAAAGCGAGCAACTCATTAAACTACAAAACATTGTTAAAAAAACCATCGAAGATGAAAATTTAATCATCGAACATTTATTAAATCCACCCAAAGATATTTTAACCAATGGGCAAGAAATTTCGGATAAAGTAGCCCGATTTGGCGGTAGTTGGTCATTCATTATTTCCTTTTTCATCATATTAATTAGCTGGATCGTATATAATTCTTTGTCTAGTGCCGCAAATACCTTTGATCCTTTTCCATTTATTTTAATGAATTTGATTTTGTCTTGTATTGCGGCTTTACAAGCACCCATCATTATGATGAGTCAGAACAGACAAGAAGAAAAAGATAGGAAACGCAGCGAAAACGATTATTTAATTAACCTAAAAGCAGAATTAGAAATTAGATCATTGAATCAAAAAATAGATTTGTTATTAGCAGAACAAATTAAAGTGCTTTTTGATAGTCAAGCCAAACAATTAGAACTCTTAAAAAACATCGAAAAATCTATTACAGAAAAGCATCAATAAGTCAATTAACTTTTATGCTGGTGGTATTTATTAAAAAGTTCCGCCTTACTGTTAATTTGAAGTTTTTTATATACAGATTTAATGTATTTACGAACAGTATCAATGGAAATCTGGTATTTATCTGCTATTAATTTATAGCTTAAACCATCTATAATGCCTTCTACAATTTGCTTTTCACGATTATTCAATTCATCTAATAAGGAGTATTGCGAATTTAGCTGCTCGAAATCCTTACGCGCTATCACTTTTGTAACTGCTGTACCATTCGTATTTAATTCGATAATGGTTTCTTTTATGTTATCTAATAAAGATTTTTCTCCTGAATAACTGCCTTTATCTTCATTTAAGGATATCAAAACATCATCGTTATCGTTAATGACTCCAAACATAAGAATGTTAGCTGAAGGGTGTTTAGCATTAATAATTGGAATAAGTTCGTTTCCGGATTTCTTGGGATATTTAATATCTAATAAAAAAAGAGTTGGAACATGAGTGAGTGTGGCCGCTTCGTAACTTTCTGCGGAACTAAAAACGGAAATATTTGCAAATTCTGATTGTGCTTTAAAATACTGACTTAAGGCCAACTGAATATTTAAATCATCTTCTATTAAAACTAAATTCATATTGCAAATTAGGTATAAATATTAAGCTATATTGAAGGGTACATGTTTATGTACTGGCTTTAATTGCTTAATATCAAAATAATCCATTTTAATCCATCATTAATATTTAATGAATAAAAAGGCATATATTGGTTTATGCAAAACGATGATATAAAAAAACTTGTGGAAACCAGATATGGAAAGAATATTGCTTTCTCTAACGAGTGCGAAGAACTTTCGATGCATATCAAAAAATCTATTCAAGCAATCATTAGCCCACAAACACTGCGTCGATTATTAGGTTTTATTGATGATGGTGTGCTCCCATCTAAAAGAACGCAGCATTATATCAGCGTATATTGTGGTTTTCAAAATTATCAAGAGCTAGCAAAAAAACTGAGTAATAAAACGATAGAGACCGAATCTGGGAAAGATGAAATATCATTAATTAAACAATTTTACAATATTGAACTTTCGGACAATACCATTGATATTAATTACCAAAGAGCTTGTGGAAATATTGCTAAAATTATTCTCAAAAACCCCAAATTATTCGAAGAATTATCCGGCTATTTAAGTAAAAACCCCGTTAGTCAAGTTTATTTTTTCGAACGATTTCCATTTATTCCCGGTTTATGTAATGGTTATGTAATCCATTTAAAAAAATATTTGCAAGAAAAGAAAACAACAGAAGCTAAATTATTTGCTAATTGCTTATTCTTTTTAGGGGCCTATTTGTCTTGTAATTTAAAAGATCAAAAAAAATATTTAGATATTATCAATGCCATTCAAAATATAGATAAGCTTCACCCTTTCCCTATTGCAAGAAAAATAATGTCTAATATTCTTTATTCCTTTCAAGTTGGAGATACAGAAAGCATTAGGCATTGGACCAAAAAAGCATTTGAGCAGGAAATTAAATATCAAACAGAATGGAAATCCAGAAATATTTTTCCCTTCTATCACTATTTAATGGTTGATTGTTTCAATTTAATTGGTGATTATGAAACTTCTATGAAATTCATAAAAATAGCAGAACTCGATTATAAAAGTTATAACGATGGCACGATAGAAACTGGTTATTACGAGAGCTTTGATTTAATGAAAGCAATTTGTATCTATCATTTAGGAGAAAAAAATGATGCCAAACGAATTTTAAATAGAACAGATAGCAGTGCTTTACAATTTACTTTTTATGAATACCATTTAATACATAGATTAAGGCTAGAAATAAAAATGTGCAGCAATGCAAGTAGTGTAAAAAAACAAAAACTCCAAAAAGCCTTAGCCGATTTAATTATTAAAACGGGTTTTACTCAACTTGCACTTTAAATCATCTCCCCCCTTTCCTAATTAATTTCCTTATTTTTGAAATATGGAAAACTTCAATATTACTGGCGAATACATTCAACTCAATCAATTATTAAAAGTAATTGGCTGGGCAAATGATGGTGCGGAAGCCAATCAATTAATAGACGATGGGATGGTTAAAGTAAACGGCGAAGTTGAATTTAGACGCCGAAACAAACTATTTCCTGGTTTCAATGTAACTTTTAGTGGTAAAAAAGTAGAAATATTAACCGAAGTTAAATAATTCCTTAAATTTGAGTTTTATTTAAATTGGCAGCATTTTTGTTGTTAAGTTCCTTAAAACTCCTATTATGAAGAAAATTGTACTCAGCTTATTTTTGCTTTTTGTTGTATTCAGTGTTTTTAATTTATTAGCACCCAATGCCATTTCTGAACCATCAGGTGGACCTGCTGGAAATACAGGCTCACCTTCAGATGCTACTACCTGCGCAGAGTCTTGCCATGGTGGAAGTGCTGTTACACAGGCAGGCTTAATTACTTCTAACATTCCAACCGCTGGCTATACGCCAGGATCAACATATACCATTACCGCATCGATTAGTGGATCTGGTAATAAAGGATTTCAAGTTTCACCCCAAAACACTGCAGGCACGCTATTAGGCTCTTTAATTGCGGGTACAGGTTCAAAAATTGTTGGCGTTAAATATGTCACACATTCTTCTGCAAAATCAGCATCGGCCGCATCTTGGACTTTTCAATGGATTGCACCTGCAGCAGGAACTGGAAGTGTTACTTTTTATGGTGCCTTTGCAATTACACAAAGTACTACAAAGAAAAGCACATTAGTAGTAAACGAAGCAGTAGTAGTTGCTGCCCCTACAATTAGCAGCTTTACCCCAACAAGTGCTGTAGTTGGCGCTACGGTTACCATCACAGGTACAGGGTTTACTGGTGCCACTTCCGTTAAATTTGGTGGTACGGCAGCAAGTTCTTTTAATGTGGTCAATGCTACCACAATTACAGCTATAGTAGCAAACGGTTCAACAGGCGATGTTTCTGTAACCACCGCTGCAGGAACAGCAACTAAGGCAGGATTTGTATTTGTTGCTGCTCCAACAATTACCAACTTTACACCAACTAATGCCGCAAGTGGCGCAACAGTTACCATTACAGGTACAGGTTTTACTGGAACCACAGCTGTTAGTTTTGGTGGAACTGCAGCAAGCTCTTTTAATGTAGTCAATGCCACTAGTATTCAAGCAGTGGTTGGCACTGGTACATCGGGCGATATTTCTGTACTTACCCCTGCAGGTACAGCAACTAAAGCTGGTTTTGTTTTTGTAGTACCCCCTACCATCACCCAATTTACGCCTACTTCAGCTAAAATTGGCGAAACGGTAACTATTTTGGGCACCAACTTTACAAATGCAAGCGCAGTAAAGTTTGGCGGTGTTAATGCAAGAACATTTACGGTTCAAAATGATAATTTAATTACTGCCTCTTTAGCAAATGGCGCAAGTGGTAATCTACAAGTTGTTACTCCGAATGGAACAGCCACTATTAATGGATTTACATTTTTGAAAACAATTAGAATAAAATCATTCTCTCCAGATTCTGCAAAAACAAATGACACCATTACCATTACAGGTGAAAACTTTTCAGAGGTAATAGATGTGGCATTTGGTGGCACTGCTGCATCTAGTTTTACTATTTTAAATGATACCATGATTTTGGCAGCAGTTGGCGCAGGATCTACTGGAGACATTAGTTTGAAGGACAGCACAGGTTCGGTAAATGCCCCAGGTTTTGTTTACCTAGCCGTACCAAGTATTGGATCATTTAGTCCAACAACTGCTAAAAGAGATGAAATAGTATCCATTTATGGAAACGAATTTTTAGAGGTGAGCAATGTACTTTTTGGAGGTGTTGCTTGTAATAGTTTTACCGTAATTTCAAATACCCAAATAGATGCGCGTGTTGGTAATGGCAACAGTGGTAATGTAACCGTAGTTTCAGCAAATGGATCGGATACAAAACCTGGATTTATTTTTGCAACAAGCATAGGAATTAATCAGCAGGGCAATTCAAATAATTTATTAAAGGCCTACCCTAACCCAGCAAATAATAATATACAAATTCAAATTCCTATTTCTTCTTCGAATAGTAAAATTACAATCTACAATTTATTAGGAGCAGAAATTTATAGTCATGAAATTGCAGCACAAACAAATGCAATATTTATTAATATAAATGACTGGAAAGCGGGAAGCTATATTATTAGATGGAATGATCAAAGTACTAAACTAAGTAGTTCATTCCTTAAATCAAATTAATAAGAGATTTACAAAATTAAAAAAGAGGAATAGGTATTGAACTTATTCCTCTTTTTTTTCTTCCAATAAAAATTTATGCAATAAACCCATCGACACGTAAAGTGTAGGTGCAATTAGAAATTCGTTGATTTCAAATAATATCACCCTGATATTTAAAGGTAATGGATGTACAATCCAGTCAAAAGCGCCGAAGCTTGTTATAATAAAGATTCCCGAAATATGTACGATGTGCCAAATGGTTTGCATCCAAGCAATTTTTTCTAAATTCAATTGTCTTAAACCAATTAAGTAAACCGTAATCAACATCGAAAATTTAATCAGGTGTCTAATTTTACGAGGAATTAATTCGAAGTTTGGCGACTCAATGAAGAAAATATAATATGCACTATACAGTAAAAACAATACCGTTAAACCAATCCAAAATTTTCTAGGCATGTTGATTAATTTTTTGATTGATTTGTGTAAAACGAACCCATAAGAAAAATACAATTCCATATACCATTACCTTAAATAAATAATGATGGGCAAAAAATAAAACTTTAGGATTAAAATAGGCAAACATGGCCAGCCCTGTGCATCTTAATATATTCACCAAAACAATTAATATTAAACCTAAAAATCCATACCTGATTTTTAGCCATAATGGGGCTGGATAAGCAATAAGGAAACCAATAAATAAAATAAATAAGCTTAGGCCATTGCAACCATCTGCAATGCCAATTAATTTCATTCCATCTGCAAAAATGGTAGTTTTTAAATAATCGAATTCCAGGGCTTCTACTTTTTCTCTTTGTAATACTTCTTTCACCACTATAGAATGCCCAGGCATCATTTTTTTAACACACCAAGCAGTTGCATTTCCGGTAAACATAGAAAGTGGTTTATCGATAATACGAGTAGGCGCTAAAAACCCTAAGTAAACAACTTGCCAAACAACTAATAAAACGAGTGCTTTAGAGGCAAAAGTTTTTACCGGTTTGGGAATTTCGTTGATTGCTTTAATTGCTTTGTGTAAGTAATTCATATTCTAAATTAAACATACAATATTAAGAAATTAATTTAAAACCTATATTAATTCTAAATTGTCTAAAGATTTTCAGTTTCTTAATTTTATAGCTAATTTTAAAAAAAATAAATTAATGAAAAAAATAGCTACCCTTTCTTTTGTATGCATCATTGCTGCAATTACATTAAGTTTGTTCAGCACTAACGCCAATTCTAACCCAGAAGGCGCTCCAGCTGGCAATACTGGCTCACCAGCAGACGGAACAACTTGTTCAAAATCTGGCTGTCATAATGGAACTGCTGTTACGCAAGCGGGCATCATTACTTCGGATGTACCCACATCTGGTTACTTACCTGGAAACACTTATAACATCACCGTTTCGTTAACTGGTTCGGGGAAAAAAGGATTTCAAGTTTCTCCACAAGATATCAATGGCAATGTAATGGGTAGCTTAATAGCAGGTACTGGTACAAAAATATTAGGAACAAAATATATTACCCATTCGGCGGCCAAAAGTACTACGAGCTGTACATGGACTTTTAAATGGATTGCTCCTGCTGCAGGAAAGGGTGCCGTTACTTTTTATGGTGCATTTGCAATTACGCAAGATGCTACTAAAAAAAGCACCTTAATTATTCCTGAAGCTAGCACTGTTCAAGGTGTAAGCAATGAGGCAAATACTAAAATTAGTGTATACCCTAATCCCGCAACTGATCATATTCAAATCAAATTAACAGATGCTATCAGCAATGGTAAAGTAATGTTATTTGACCTAAGTGGAAAGTTAATGCTTTCTGAAAATATCGAATCAAATGAATTCCGTTTGAATGTTGAATCTATTCCTGCTGGCAGCTATTACCTAAGGGTTACAGATGGTCAACACCAATACTTTAATCATTTTGTAAAAAAATAATTGAATTTTAATCATAAAAAAAAAGACCAATCGTTTGATTGGTCTTTTTTTTTGAAAAATTATTCTTCCGAAAGTGCTAGGATGCGATCAAATTCTGCCGCTTTTAAGGGCATCACAGACAACCTGCCTTGTCTGATTAAGCCGATGTCTTTTAATTGCTTATCGGCTTTAATTTGCGCTAATCCAATCGATTTTTTAAGCGTCTTATATGGTTTTAAATCTACTACCACCCAATTGGCATCGTCGGTGGTTGGATCTTGATAAAACTCTTTTTGCACAATGGCAATTCCCACAATACATTTTCCTTCATTGCTATGGTAAAACAAAACCATATCGCCTTTTTTCATTTCGCGTAAATTATTACGCGCTTGGTAATTGCGCACGCCATCCCAAAAAGTTTTTTTGTCTTTTAAGAATTGCTCCCAAGCATATTTATGCGGTTCTGATTTAACTAACCAATAATTCATATCGTATTTTTAATGTAAAATTTGAAAAACCAATTCTTTCATTAATTCGCCATCTTCGGTATTGCCAGTGCTTTCCACTCCTTTAGATTTTAAATCGTAATTGCGTAATAAAGAAATAATATTGCAAGTTTTTTCGAAAGAAAAATTTCTTCCAGCCGTTTCATAATCTTGCACAAAGTATGGATTTACTTTGAGTACACTGGCTACATTGGCCCTCGATTTATCGGGTAAAAAATGATACATTAACAACTTACTAAAATATCCATTCAACACCCCCAATACCATTACCAATGGATGGTCTTTTTTATTTGCCGCAAAATAATCGATGATTTTATTGGCTTTCAAAACATCTCTTTTACCTAAAGCAGCGGTCAATTCAAAACTATTGAAATCTTTACTGATGCCGATATTTTTTTCGATGTCGTCTGCGGTAATGGTTTTACCTGCAGTGGTGTTAATGGCTAGCTTAGAAAGCTCATTGGCTACCTTAGATAAATCGTTTCCTAAAAATTCGGGAATAAGCGCTGCTGCTTTGGGTTCAATTTTTAAATTTAAACTGTGCACATATTTTTGCACCCAATCTGCAATTTGATTATCGTATAGCTTTTTAGATTCAAATAGTACGCCATGTTTATCAATCAGCTTCGCTACTTTTAAGCGTTTATCGAGCGAACCATATTTATGACAAAATACTAAAACCGTACTTCGCAAAGGGTTCTCGAGGTAAGCCGCAAAAGGATCTTGGTCTTTTTTATCTTCTTTACCAAATTTAATATTTTGTGCTTCTTTAACAATCACCAATTGAAATTCAGACATCATTGGAAATCTTTTAGCCGCAGAAAGTAATGTAACTAAATCTGTTTCTTTACCATATAATATGGTTTGATTAAAGCCTTTCTCTGCTTCGGTCAATACGGTTTTTTCTAATTCATCTGCAATTAAATCGATATAAAAAGATTCATCGCCATGTAAAAAATATACGGGTTGAAACTTACGCTGTTTTATATCTGCTAAAATTTGCTCAATTGTCATAATTCAAAGATAAAAAGTTTAGCAATTGATTGAAGTATATTCGGGTATTTCGGCAATGAATTCCCAAAGTTTTTCTTCATAATTCATTTCACAACAAAAATGTTCGAGTCCATTACTCAAGACCAAGTATTTGGCTTGATGCACATAATTATAGCGAATAATTTGATCGAATACGCTTTGATCTATTTTTATCGAAGGTGCCTTACATTCTACAATTAACAGGGGTTTGGCTTCGCTATTATAAACAACAATGTCTGTGCGTTTATTTCTTTCGTGCAGCTTCAAACCTTTTTCGATGGCAAACAATGCTTTTGGGTATTGCTTTTGATTAATTAAAAATTGAATAAAATGTTGACGCACCCACTCTTCGGGGGTAATTAAAATATCTTTCTTACGCAAAGCATCAAATAAATAATACCCCTGCTCCGTCTTTTTTATTTTAAAAGGATAAGGGGGTAAATTGAGGGCTTGAAAAGGCATAAACTAGATTAGTTTTTTTAAGGCCGCAATTTTAGTTTCGGCATCTGCTCTTTTCTTTTGCTCATTTGCCATTACTTCTGGTTTGGCATTTTGTACAAACTTTTCGTTGCTCAATTTTTTATCAACCGAAATTAAAAATCCTTCTAAATAGGCAATTTCTTCTATCGCTTTTTTACGTTCTGCTGCTTCATCTACGTTGGCACCTAAATTTATAAAAAACTCATGGGTGCTTACCATAAATGAAATAGCCGTTGCGGGGTTTTCTGTTACCGTTGTAAATTCCGAAAGATTAGCCAACTTTACAATTACATGTTCTGTTTCTTTGAAATAGTTATTGGTATTGAGTTTCATAGCCAAAGGCAATGCAACTTTAGGCGCAATTTGTTTGCTATTCCTAATCATTCTAATTTCGGAAACCAACAATTTTACTTGTGTTATTTTTTGCAATAAGTCGGTGTTGGTATTACCCGATGTTGGATAGCTCGAAACAATACAACAATCTGTATTTGCACGTTGACCAAATAATTCTTCGTCGTGCCATAATTCTTCGGTGAGGAATGGCATAAAGGGATGCAATAAAGATAAAATATTGCTTAACTGCAAAATCATAAATTCGTGTGTTGCACTATCGATGGGGTCTTGCACGCCTTCGCCATTTTCGTTTTTCACAAATGCAGGCTTCACCATTTCTAAATACCAAGAACAGAAATCGTCCCAAACCAATTTATAACATGCCATTAAAGCCTCCGATAATTTATATTGATCGAAACTACTTTCAATTTCTTTTAATGCTTCGTTGAATCTAGCGGCAAACCATTCGTTAGCAACAGTGTTTTTATTTGGTATAGTTGGATCTACACGCAAACCCTTCACCATTTTAAAGGCATTCCAAATTTTATTTGCAAAGTTTCTTCCTTGCTCACAATAACTTTCGTCGAACATTAGATCGTTGCCAGCAGGCGCGCAAAGTAGCATGCCTACGCGCACGCCATCGGCACCATATTGATTCATTAATTCAATTGGATCGGGCGAATTGCCTAAACTTTTCGACATTTTACGACCCAGTTTATCGCGCACAATACCCGTTAAATAAACGTTTTTAAATGGAATGGCTTGTTTAAATTCTTGACCCGCCATAATCATACGCGCCACCCAAAAAAATAAAATATCTGGACCCGTTACTAAATCGTTGGTTGGATAATAATAATTTAAATCGGCGTTGCCTTTATTTTTTTGATCGCCAAACACGGTAGTATCGAAAACGGCAATGGGCCATAACCAAGAAGAAAACCAGGTATCCACCACATCTTCATCTTGATTTAAATCGGCAATGGTTAAACTGGCATTAGCCGTATTTTGTTGAAATATTTGTAAGGCTTCCAGCGCTGTTTTAGCAACCACCACTTCGCCATTGGGTGCGTAAAATGCTGGAATTTGTTGACCCCACCACAACTGACGCGAAATACACCAGTCTTTTACATTATCCATCCAATGCTTATAGGTATTGGTATATTTTTCGGGAATTAATTTTACCTCTCCACTCAAAACCACATCTAATGCTGGCTTTGCCATGTCTGTCATTTTGCAAAACCATTGCATCGACAATTTAGGTTCGATCACCGCATCGCTTCTTTCCGAAAATCCTACTTGAGATTTATATTCTTCAACTTTTAATAATTGACCTGCATCTTCTAAAAGTTGGATGATTTTTTTTCTAGCAATAAAACGATCTTCGTTGATTAAAATTTGTGCCTTTTCGTTTAAAGTACCGTTATCATTTAAAATATCGATTACTGGTAAATGATGTCTAATACCTAATTCGTAATCGTTTAAATCGTGAGCGGGCGTTACTTTTAAGCAGCCCGTACCAAATTCAATATCAACATATTCATCTAAAATAATTGGAATTTCTTTTTGAATTAATGGAATGAAAACACTTTTACCATGTAAAGCAAAATACCTTTCATCTTTTGGATTAATACAAATTGCTGCATCGGCCATAATGGTTTCTGGACGCGTGGTGGCAATGGTTAAAAATTCGTTTGTCGCTCCAACAATTTGGTAATTAATATAAACTAATTTTTGATTGACTTCTTTTCTGATTACTTCTTCGTCGGAAACAGCGGTTAATCCTTTCGGATCCCAATTCACCATGCGTACGCCTCGGTAAATTAATCCTTTGTTGAATAAGTTAATAAATGCGTCTGTTACCCCTTCCGATAAATCTGGATCCATCGTAAATTTGGTACGATCCCAATCGCAAGAAGCACCCAGTTTTTTGAGCTGTTCTAAAATAATCCCACCGTATTTATCTTTCCAATCGTAAGCATGTGCCAAAAACTCGGCTCTCGAAATATCTTTTTTCTCAATTCCTTTTTCGCGTAATAAATTAACCACTTTTGTTTCGGTGGCAATAGAAGCATGATCGGTACCCGGAACCCAACAGGCATTTTTTCCCATCATACGCGCTCTTCGAATTAAGACATCTTGAATGGTATTATTTAACATATGGCCCATATGCAGCATACCCGTAACATTGGGTGGCGGAATGACAATGGTATAAGGCTCTCTGTGGTCTGGAACAGATTTAAAAAACTGTTGCTCCATCCAATAGCTATACCATTTATTTTCAAACTCTTGCGGGCTATAGGTCTTTGAGGTAGTCATTAAAAATTATATTTGGGGTCGATAAAGCTCAAAAATAACAAATTATCGATTTCTTTCGGTATTTTAAGTGTAGGATATTAACCTAAGACAAAATTAAAATGAAATTGTCGGCATTTATCTGTCAAATGCTCCTAAATGCATATATTTGATTCAATAGAATATACAAAAATTAACAAATAGTATCATATGAAAAAAATAGCCTTAGTATTCACAGCCATTTTAATGGGCAGTATTATTTCCGGATGTAAAACAAAAAAAATCGAACGCATAGACCCTACTCAACAAACAGATTTAAGCGGTAGATGGAATGATACTGATTCGAGATTGGTTTCTAACGAAATGATTAGCGATTGCATGTCTAGACCATGGAGAACAGAATTTACTGCTGTTAAAGGAAAAAAACCAATGGTCATCGTTGGTAATATTAAAAATAAAACTACCGAACATATCGAGTCCGAAACCTTTATCAAGGATATCGAAAAAGCTTATATCAATTCCGGCTTAGTAGGTGTTGTGCAAGCAGCCGATGCTAGAAAAGAATTAAGAGAAGAACGCAACGACCAACAAACTTATTCTTCTGAAGAAACTAAAAAGAAATGGGGCTTAGAAAAAGGAGCCGACTTTATGTTAAACGGTGTGATTACTTCTATTGTAGACCAATACGGAAAAAATAAAGTGGTATTTTATCAAATCGATTTAGAATTAACCGATTTGCAAACAAACGAAAAAGTTTGGATTGGAGATAAAAAAATTAAAAAAGCAATTACCAATTAAATCAAATAAAAACACCCTGTAATATATATTTACAGGGTGTTTTTTTGTTATCATCATTGCCTTTCGGCAGCAATAAATAAGCTAACCTTGAAAATTTCATCTTCTATTTTTATTTTCATTTGCACCGCCATGCTTTTGACTGCCTGTGCCACTTATTATCAAAAATTAGCGGTTTTTAACAACGATTTTGAAAGTGGAAATCTGGTAAAAGCAAATGATTTTTTAACAAAAGATAAAAAAGGTCAGTCGGGTAAAAACGAATTACTTTATCATTTTAACAAAGGCACTATTGAACATTTATTGGGCAATTATTCCGAAAGCAATACCCAATTTAATCAAGCAGACCTACTCATAGAAGACTATCAGAAAAAAATAAGCGACCAAGCATTGGCCATGGTTACCAATCAAATGAATACGCCTTACCCAGGCGAAGATTTTGAAAAAGTTTTGATTCATTATTACAAGGCCATTAATTATTTAAGATTAAATGATAATGAAAATGCCTTGATTGAAGCCCGTCGATTAAATTTAAAACTACAAGCACTAAATGATAAATATAAAAATAAAAACAAAAATAAGTATGTAGTAGATGCATTTGGTTTGAATTTAATAGGTATTATTTACCAAGCAGACCACGATTACAATAACGCTTTTATTGCTTATAGAAATGCGCTAGAAGCCTATGAAAATAGCTATGCTAAGCAGTTTAACATTTCAGCGCCCCTGCAATTAAAAAAAGATTTAATCTTTACTGCTTATCAAAGTGGTTTTGCAGAAGAAGGCTTGTTTTACGAAAATAAATTTGAATTAAAACTCGAAAATCCAGCAGCATCAAATGGAGATCTTTTATTCTTTTGGAATAATGGATTAGGTCCCATTAAATCCGAGAATAGTATCAACTTTACTAAAACTGGCGCAAACGATAATTATATGACCTTTGTGAACCAAGAATATAATTTAAATTTTACCCTACCCTACCAAAGCAGTTCCAATAAAAAAGAAAAAGAAGGTTTTGCTTCACTAGAATTGTTGCGCATTGCATTCCCAAAATATGTAGCCAGAACCCCTTATTATGAAAAAGGGTACATCAGTTTTGAAAACAACAAGAAAGAACTGGAATTAGCCGAAAACATCAATTCAATTGCCTTTAAAACTTTAGAGGACAGAATGCAAAGAGAAATTGGCAATGCACTTATTCGTTTAGCGACTAAAAAAGCGGCAGAATATGCCATGAGAGACCAAAACGAAAACTTAGGCACCTTGGTTGGTGTAGTTAATGCGGTAACCGAAAAAGCAGATACCAGAAATTGGCAAACCCTACCCTATAGCATTTCCTATACTAGAATGAGCTTGCCGGCTGGTACTCAAACTATAAAATGGACCGGAAAAGCTATAAAAGGCGGACAGGATAAAGAACAATTGTTTACCTTTGATATTGTAAAAGACCGAACAACATTTCAGCTATTCCAATCGTTAGAAATTGATAAAGCTGCAAATTAATCGGCACCCATTAAATTCATGAAAAAAATTTTACTTTCCATTAGTTTTTTGTTTCTGAGCATTTTTGTGATGGGGCAATCGGCATTGAAAGTAAATTCAATAGAATTCAAAGCCAATTATTATAAATTCAAAGGTCAAATAATTGATGTGCGTACTGCGCAAGAATTTGCTGAAGGGCATATAGAAGGTGCCAAAAATATCGATATTACCAATGATGCATTTGAAACCGAAATCGAAAAGCTAGATAAAAATCAAGCCTTTTTTGTTTATTGTGCCATTGGCGTTAGAAGCGGCAGAGCAGCGGCATTGCTGCGTAAAAAAGGTTTTAAAAATGTCATTGATTTAAATGGTGGATACGAAGACCTTTTAAAAGTTGGCATGAAAAACGCGAAATAAATGCAGCTCGAAAATATCCGCACTATTCAAACTGCAGATGGATCTACCACTTTTTTTCATGCAGCATTAAACGAACACTATCATTCTATACATGGCGCCCATCAAGAATCGCAACATGTGTATATCGAAAATGGACTGCAACATTTTCATCAAAAAACTTCGGCTAAACATATTTCCATATTAGAAATGGGCTTTGGCACCGGATTAAATTATTTACTCAGCCTAGACTATGCATTAAATCAAGTAATAAGCCTTTCTTATACAGGAATTGAAGCCTATCCGCTCCCATTGCCATTCATTCAACAAACCAATTACCAACAATTTTTAACAAAGCCCGAATTAATGGAATGGTATTATTCAAAATATGAAGCAGCTTTGTTATGCGAACAAGAAATTACGGGGGAACAAAAACTGCAAATTATGGAGAAAAAATTAGCCGATTTTAGCAGCGAGAAAAAATTCGACCTTATTTATTTTGATGCCTTTGCAAATAGTAAACAACCCGCCCTTTGGACCGATGAAATGATCGAACATATTTGTCAATTTTTAAATGATAAAGGTATATTTGTAACCTATAGCGTAACTGGAAATTTAAAGAGATGTTTACGCAAGCTAGGATTTAGCATAGAACGGCCAAATGGCGCCTTAGGCAAGCGCGAAATGATGAGAGCAACACTAACTCAATTATAATGTACAAATCGATTATAAGGCCTATATTATTTTGTTTCGACCCCGAAAAAATTCATCACTTTATATTTGCTTGCATTTTATGGATGAATCGCATCCCTGGCGTATCGATGTTGATCAGCAAAATATTTACAGTTCAACACCCAGCCTTACATCGAAAGGTATTTGGAATTGATTTTCCAAATCCGGTAGGCTTAGCCGCTGGCTTTGATAAAGACGCAAAACTATTTAACGAATTAAGCCATTTTGGATTTGGTTTTATTGAAGTGGGAACCCTTACGCCTGTTGCACAGCCAGGCAATCCAAAGCCTAGAATGTTTAGGTTACCTAAAGATAGCGGATTAATAAACAGAATGGGCTTTAATAACGAAGGCGTAGCAGCAGCAGCCATTCGCTTGAAAAAAAGAAATAAAAATTTAATTATTGGTGGCAATATTGGTAAAAATAAAATCACCGAAAACGAAAATGCTGTGCAAGATTATGAAAAATGTTTTGAGGCATTATTTGAAGTAGTAGATTATTTTGTGGTCAATGTAAGCTCGCCCAATACCCCAAACTTAAGGGCATTACAAGAAAAAGAACCCCTAAAAGCATTGCTCCATCATTTGCAAAAAATTAATCAATTAAAAGCAAATCCAAAACCCATTGCATTGAAAATTGCACCCGATTTAAGCCAAGAACAATTAGATGATGTGGTGGAAATTATGCTCGAAACAAAATTAGCAGGATTAATTGCAACCAATACCACCATAGATCGCAGCGGTTTACAAACCGACGAAAGCACTTTAACAAACATAGGCGCCGGAGGTTTAAGCGGCAAACCTTTGCGCCAAAGAGCCACCGAGGTGATTCAATATTTAAGCAAGCAAAGTAAAGGGCAATTCCCAATCATTGCAGTGGGAGGAATTCACTCTGCAGCAGACGCCTTGGAAAAACTAAATGCGGGTGCTAGTTTGATTCAACTTTATACCGGTTTTATATACGAAGGTCCTGCTTTGATTAAACAAATTAACCAGGCAATCCTGAAAAAAACCGCATAAAAAAAGCCGTTTAAGTTTCCTTAAA
Source organism: uncultured bacterium (assembly GCA_903828245.1). Classification (GTDB taxonomy): domain Bacteria; phylum Bacteroidota; class Bacteroidia; order Sphingobacteriales; family Sphingobacteriaceae; genus CAIKLP01. The sequence goes on from CAIKLP010000071.1 coordinate 21,731, forward strand.
CAGCTTCAAATAGGGTATATAAAAACTTATTCTGCTGCGTTATTTTCTTCTGTACGCGCAACTGGTTTCTTAATAGATTTATCAGTAGCCATCTTTTTGTGTTGTACTTTCAATCTAGAAACTGTTTTATTTTTTCTGTCTTTTCTTTTTAATCTTGTAACTGCCATTTTCTTAAAATTAATTTTTTAAATACTGTTTTTTGAGGTCGAGAGCGGATTCGAACCGCTGTAGAAGGTTTTGCAGACCTCTGCCTAGCCACTCGGCCACTCGACCTTTTTTTAGCGTCTGCAAATGTAGTAAAATTATAATTGAACACAAGAATTTATGGGTTTTTTAAGCCAATTAGCTTAAAAATGTATTTCTTCTGTATTCTGAACAAATTACTGCGGTTGCTATGGCAACATTCAAACTTTCTGCCCCACCAAAGGCAGGAATGGTAATTGGATTGGAAATAAAAGGTATCAAATTGGTAGAAATGCCCTGAGACTCACTGCCCATTAATATAAAGCCCCCTTTTGGCCATTGCTGCTGGTATATATTTTCGCCTTTTAATAAAGCGCCATAAACGGGCAAATGGGTGTGATTAGCAAATAAATCGGGTAAATGCTGAATGCTAACTGCAACCCTTGCAATAGAACCCATGGTTGCTTGTACCACCTTTGGATTATATAATTCTACACAATTTTCGGAGCAAATCATGTTTTTAAAGCCAAACCAATCTGCAATTCTAATGATTGTACCTAAATTCCCTGGGTCTTTAATGTCGTCTAGCACCAAAGTCATTTGATTGTCAAAATCAATCATATCAAGGTTTTCGGGTTTATTTTTTGGCATTTTAACTATGGCCAAAACATCGGAAGCCGATTTAAGCATAGATATTCGATCCATTTCTGCCTCAGAAACTAAGCCTATTTCTATATTTTTCGATACCTTTGAAAGCAAAGAAGATAACCATTGCACTTTATTTTCGGTGCAGTAAATTTGGTCTATAGTAAATGCAGAATCGATGATTTCGGCTACCAATTTATCTCCTTCGGCTAAGAATAATTGGTATTCTTGTCGATACTTTTTTTGATGGATAGACTTTATAAAACTGATTTGTGCTTTTGAAATCATTGAATAAAATTACTTTTCGAAATACAATTATACTCATTTCTATTGTTTTGTTAGCAAGTAGCTGCAGCAGTACGCGTAATTTTAGCGAGGGCCAAAGCTTATTAAAGAACTATCAAATTAAAGGGGTTGATGCTAATTTAAAAGAGAAAATCACCCCATTTATACGTCAAAAGCCAAATAGAAAGCTATTTGGCATCAGTAAAGTGAGCTTACAAATCCACCAACTTTTTGATCGAAAAAAGCCAACCAAACTAAGTAATTGGATTATCAATAATTTAGCAGAGCCCCCTGTAATTTACGATAGCACACTGTCTCGCATTTCTGTGATTCAAATTCAACAATTATTAATGAACAACGGTTACTTTTTAGCAAAAGTAAAATATGAAGATACGACTAGAAAAAAACAAACCAATGTAATCTATCACATTGAACCCAATCAAGCCTATCACATTAGAAATATTCAATATACTATTAAAGATAGTATTGTTCAATCTATTTATTTTTACAAATTAAACGAATCACTTTTACAAATCGGAATGCAATTCGACCAAACTGCATTAGCCAACGAAAGAGATAGAATTACTAAATATTTAAGAAACTATGGCTATTATTATTTCAACAGAGAATACATACATTTCGATATTGATACTGCTTTAAAATCGCATCAATTAGATATTAATGTAATTATTGAAAATCCAGAAAAAGCCAATAAACATCAGTCTTTCAAGCTTAAAAATATCGAAACATCCATCATTTCGGATAATATAAAAACTGGTTTATTAAGCGATACCATTGAATTGAATAATGTTAAATTTATTCATACTAAAAATAAAATACAAGCCAAAATTTTGCGCAGGATGTTATTTTTAGAACGCGGAAAAAAATTCAATGAAGATGACCTACTACTTTCTTACAACCGTTTAGGAGATTTAGGTATTTTTAAATATATCAATATTGATTTCGAAAATGACAGCATCGATAGCACGCAGTTAAATGCTTCGGTACAATTAAGCTTGGCTAAAAAACAAAGTACCAATACCGAATTGGAAGGATATGTTGCTTCCGAAAATGTGGGTACCTCGGCCAATTTTATTTACAGTAACCGAAATATTTTTAAAGGCGCCGAAGTGTTTGAATTTAAAATAAGAGCAGGTTTAGAAACCCAAGCCTTTGTAGATGCGAACCAATCGAGCATTCCTGTTTTCAATAGCCGCGAAACAAATACATCGGCAAGTTTAACTTTCCCTGGTTTTATTTTCTTTCGAGACAAACCAACTTATGTGCTTTTTTCAAACCCAAAATCACGCATAGGCTTAAACTACATTAGCGAAAACAGACCAGAATATAGTAGAAGAACATTAAACAGCAGTTTTAGTTACGAGTGGAAACAGAATAATTATGTTAGTCATTCTTTTGCACCAATGACCATTAATTTTGTCAACTCCTTTTTATCTACAGAAGC
>CAIKLP010000072.1 GCA_903828245.1 uncultured bacterium
CCCCTAGCCCATCGTTTAGGCTTATATTCGATTAAATCTGAATTAGAAGATTTATCGATGAAATTTACCGAAGCCAGTACATATAAATTAATTGCCCAAAAATTAAACGAAACTAAAATAGAGCGGAATAAATTTATCAACGAATTTATTAAACCTATTGAAGAAAAATTAACTGCACAAGGTCTTACTTATTCTATATACGGCAGACCTAAATCTATATTTTCTATTTGGAAAAAAATGAAATCAAAAGGCGTTCCTTTTGAAGAAGTTTTTGATTTGTTTGCCATAAGAATTATTTTGGATAGCCCCATGGAAGTGGAGAAATCTGATTGCTGGAAATCCTATTCTATAGTTACAGACCAATACATCCCTAATCCAGATCGATTAAGAGACTGGGTTTCGTCTCCAAAGGGAAATGGCTACGAATCTTTACATACTACAGTAATGGGCCCTAAAGGCCGTTGGGTGGAAGTTCAGATTCGAAGCAAAAGAATGAACGAAATCGCAGAAAAAGGATTTGCAGCACATTGGAAATACAAAGAACAGAGCAACGAAAATGGGCTAGATATTTGGATTCAAAATGTTCGAGAAATGTTGAGTAATCCCGAATCAAATGCCTTAGACTTTTTGGATGATTTTAAAATGAATTTGTTCACCGACGAAATATTCATTTTTACACCTAAAGGAATGCTAATGAAATTACCTTTTGGTGCTACTGCGCTTGATTTTGCATTTGATATTCATACAGATATTGGTGCTAAATGTATTGGTGCTAAAGTAAATCATAAATTAGTGCCTTTGAGTTATAAATTACTAAATGGCGATCAAGTAGAGATTATTACTTCAGAAAAACAAAAACCTAAAGAAGAATGGTTAAATTTTGTGATTACCAGTAAGGCAAAAGCGAAAATTAAAATTACCTTAAGAGAACAGAAAATTCAGATTGCAGAAGCTGGGAAAGAACTTTTAGTTTCTAAACTCAATGCCCTTAAAATACCTTATAACCCTCAACAATTAAGCAAAATTTGCCTCTATTTCGATTTAAATACGGTGCTAGATTTAAATTACCAAGTGGCCATTGGCAAAATAGATTTAAAAGAATTAAGGGCCTTTCAAATTGCAGAAAAAAAACAACCAGACAGTAACAAGGTAGATGTTGACAGCATCAATCAATTAGCCAAATTAATCAAGAGTAAAGATTCGGATATGCTTATGATTGGGGAAGAAGTAGATAAAATTAATTATAAACTTTCGCCATGTTGTAACCCTATTCCAGGTGATGATGTTTTCGGATTTGTAACCGCAACAGAAGGCATTAAAATTCATCGAACCAATTGCCCCAATGCAATTAAATTGATGTCTAATTTTGGCTATAGAATTGTAAAAGTAAAATGGACCGAACAAAAAGAACTCGCCTTTTTAACTGGAATTAAAATAACTGGAATAGATGATGTTGGGGTAGTGAGTAATATCACTAGGGTTATATCTAGCGATTTAAAAGTAAACATGCGCTCGATAACCGTTGATAGTGATGATGGTATATTTGAAGGCACTTTAATGGTTTATGTCAATGATACGAGCCATTTGGCCATATTGGTAAACAGACTCAAACAAGTAAATGGCGTTTTATCGGTAACCCGATTCGATTCCGAACATTTAAATGTGTAAAACTCCATTGTACATTCCTTTAGAATACTAAAGGAAATCACTAATTTTGAGCATTGTAAAATCAATAAAAAGATGTCTACTATTGAAAATATTGCGACTGTAAAGAAGATTTTTGAAGCTTATCTAGAAAATAGAAACCTAAGAAAAACGCCAGAACGCTTTGCCATTTTAGAAGAAATTTATAGTAGAAACGACCATTTTGATGTGGAATCATTGTATATCCACATGAAAAATCGCAAATACAGGGTGAGTAGAGCTACCGTTTACAATACGCTAGAAATTTTACTTGCTTGCGATTTAGTAACCAAACATCAGTTTGGTAAAAACATGGCCCAATTCGAAAAATCATATGGTTACAAACAACACGACCATATTATTTGCGTTGATTGCGGTAAAGTAGTAGAATTTTGTGATCCAAGAATTCAACAAATTCAAAGTATGATGGGTGAATTACTTCAGTTTGATGTAACACACCATTCTTTAAATTTATATGGCGCTTGTACTAAACTTAAGAAAGAAGGAAAATGCGAGTCATTTTCAAAAAAATAATTTTAAAAAAATAGCTAAGTATGAGTAGTGTAGATGTACTTTTAGGATTACAATGGGGTGATGAAGGTAAAGGTAAAATAGTTGATGTTTTAAGCCCAACCTACCACATGATTGCCAGATTTCAAGGAGGCCCAAATGCCGGTCATACCTTAGAATTTGAAGGTAAAAAATATGTTTTAAATACCATTCCATCTGGTGTATTTAACCCCAATACCCTTAATTTAATTGGTAATGGCGTAGTAATAGATCCCGTTATTTTTAAAAGAGAAATAGATAATTTAAAAACAAATGGATATGATCCAATTGCTACTCATAAATTAGTGATATCTAAAAAAGCGCATTTAATTTTACCAACGCATCGTTTATTAGATGCGGCAAGTGAATCAAAAATGGGTAACTCAAAAATTGGATCAACCTTAAAAGGCATTGGCCCAACTTATCAAGATAAAATTGGTAGAAGTGGTTTGAGAGTGGGTGATACCATGCTCCCCGATTTTAAAGAGCGTTATGATAAACTTATAGCCAAACACCTCGAAACATTATCGCATTACAATATTGATTTAGATTATAAAGAATACGAAGCACAATGGTTTGAAGGCATAGAATTGCTCAAAGCCATGAAACAAGTTGATGCAGAACATTTGGTGAATCAATATTTAGCAGAAAATAAAAAAGTTTTAGCCGAAGGTGCGCAAGGTACTTTACTAGATATTGATTTTGGATCTTATCCATATGTAACCTCTTCTAATACTACTTCGGCTGGTGCTTGTACCGGTTTAGGCGCTGCACCTAATAAATTGGGTAGTATCATTGGTATTTTCAAAGCCTATTGTACGCGCGTTGGTGGTGGCCCCTTTCCTACCGAATTAGACAACGAAGTGGGAGAAGAATTAAGAAGAATTGGACACGAATTTGGTGCTACAACCGGCAGACCTAGAAGATGCGGCTGGATTGACTTGCCTGCATTGAAATATGCTATCATGTTAAATGGTGTAACAGAATTAGTCATGACCAAAGCAGATGTACTTTCTGGTTTCGAAAAAATTTATGCTTGTACGCATTATATTTACAATGGAGAAACAATCGATTACATGCCATTCGATATTGTATCGGTAACTGCCACTCCTGTTTATAAAGAAATTGATGGATGGAAAGAAGATTTAACACAGATTCGGGAAATCAATGAAATTCCAGAAAAGTTAATGGCATATATCAAGTACTTAGAAAAAGAACTTGGCGTACCCGTTAAATACCTTTCCGTAGGTCCAGATCGTAAGCAAACATTGATATTGTCTTAAATTTTTAAATAGGGCTTCGGCCCTTTTTTTATGTCAACACAGCAAATTTATATCAACGAAAAGTTACCTTCATTAAATCAAATTGATGAAGATAATGCTATTTTTTGTTTATTAAATTCAAATCAATATCAAGACGATAAAAGTAAATATGCATTTATTTTGGGTATTGGTGTGGCCGATCAAATCGAAATAAAAGATGTAAAGAATGCTTTTATGCAATTAGCTGATTTTCAAAAAAAACATATTGGAACCTGGTTATTTTCAGCCTTAAGTTATGATTTAAAAAATGCGGTTTACCCAAAATTAACATCTGCTAATACCCCATTACATGCATCGCCATTAGCACATCTTTTTGCTCCCAAAAGCGTTTATTTAAGCAATCAAGTAAGTACAGCTTCGCTACTAGAAACAGGCTTATCAGCGAATAAAATCAAGTTAGATATGCTTCAAGCGAGTGTGTCTAAACAAGCCTATATTGATCAAGTAAATCAATTAAAAAAACACCTCAGTGCTGGCGATATATACGAAATAACCTATTGCATTGCTTTTAGTTTAACAGACATTACACTCGATCCAATTGCACTTTATACTAAATTAAATTCCCTATCCCCTATGCCCTTTTCGGCATTGTATAAAAACGATTCGCAATATGTTATTTGTGCCAGCCCCGAAAGATTTTTAGGAAAAAGAGCGAATCGTATTTTCTCTCAACCCATTAAAGGAACAAGAAAAAGAAATGATGACCCCGTTTTAGATGAACAGGAAAAATTGAAATTACAAAACGATCCAAAAGAGATTGCAGAAAATGTAATGATAGTTGATTTAGTAAGAAACGATTTAACGAAGAGCGCAAAACTAGGTACAATAAAGGTTTCGGAGTTATTTGGTATTCATACATTTGCCAATTTACATCAAATGATCAGTACTGTTGAAGCAGAAATAAAAGAAGATTGTAGTATTTTTGAATGTATACAAAATGCTTTTCCAATGGGATCGATGACCGGTGCACCCAAGTTGCGTGCCATGGAAATAATAGAAGAAGTGGAAAACACTAAAAGAGGATTATATTCGGGCAGTATTGGATACATCGACCCTATGGCTGATTTCGATTTTAATGTAATTATTAGGAGTATTTTTTATGATAAAAATGCAAAGACCCTATCCTTTCAAGTAGGCAGTGCCATTACCTTAGACGCCGATCCCGAAAAAGAATACGATGAATGTTTGCTCAAAGCCGAAAGTATTTTAAAAGCTTTAGCATAAAAAAAGCCGCTTCGATAAAAGCAGCTTTTTTTTATATTTTATTTTTGGATTAATTTTGAATGATTAATCTTTCAACTTTTTGAACACCACCAATATTTATTCTTAAAAAATAAATACCATTTTGGAATTCCGATTGGTTGTTGCTGATATTCATTTCGTGCACATTTGCAGTCATTTGTTCATTAGCAATAGTTTTTAACTTTCTGCCTAAAACATCTGTAATATCAATAGTTACATGAGCTGGTTGAATTAAAAAGAAGGACATTTTAGTTTCATTAGCAAATGGATTTGGGGCAATAGTTAAATTTAAATTATTTAAAACTAAATGCGCTAGTCCTGTTGCAACCGATATCACAATATCATCGATATACATATTATTACCTGGGGCGCCATTGGTTGCTTTAAATCTAAATATGGCATTGTCTTCGTTTGTATATGCAGTTAAGCCGATACTGTCTTGACGCCATTGCGCAATGCTACTAGGAATAAATTGACTTGTTGCAGTTGGCGCAGTAGCTAGCGTTGCACCCGATTTAGTATATAAATTTGTGAAGGTAACTCCGCAATTTCTAGAGGCACCAACAGTTAATTCATCGGTACTCAAAGATGTTCTCATTGCATAAGCCACTTTAAACTTCATCACCGGATTCGTAGTTCCTTTTAAATTTAATGCGGGTAGTATAAATGAATTAACTTGACCATCTGTAACACCGTAAAATTTCATCGCTAAAGCGCTAGGACTGTTATATCCAGTATTGGTTACGCGTTCCCATTTTTTAACATTGTTTGGTTTATTATAAATAATGGTATCTACATTGGCAGCATCTTCCATATTAATTTCGAATGGTGCACCAATCTTAGCAACGGTTTCAAACACTTTCAAAAAGCCAGGTTTTAAAATACTATCTGATCCAGCTGCATTACTTACTTTTAAAGAAACAGTATATCGGCCAGCTGTTGTATAAACTACAGTAGGGTTTTGTAAAGTAGAAGTAGCTGGATTTCCTCCTTCAAATGTCCATTCCCAGGCACTTGCATCACCTCTGTAGCTTCCATCTTTGTATTGAACAGTAATTCCTGTACATACTTCTTGGTTTCTAGCAAAATCGGCTTTAGCAATACATAATGGTGCAACATAACCATCGTTAGTACCAGTGGCAATTAAATTTGCATTTGTCCATAAATTATTTCTGCTATTGGTAGTAGAATTAATGGTTGCTTGAATCCTTACATTTTGACCCACACTAAACATATTTTGACAACTACCATTTGTATAGTCCATGTAATTTTCTGTCATTTCAATTACGTTTCCAGTAACACAAGTAGAAACTTTGTTTACCGGACAGCCACTGTTTGCAGCGTTATGTGGAGGCGTATCATTAACTAAATCGCTTAAACAAGTTCCATCACCCCAAATATGTCTAAGGTTAAACGAATGACCCATTTCGTGACTTAATGTTCTTCCATAATTACTATATGCAGTGGTATTTCCACAAACAGTAGATTTTAACAAGACACCATCTGTTGAATTTGCACCACCTGGAAATTGTGAACGACCCAAAACAACACCTCCTACTGGTGTTCCTGCCGATGGTGTAATGGTTTCTACTACCCAAACATTAAAATATTTATTATTTGGCCATGCACTCAATGCCTTAATGGGATTATCTGCATTAAAAGTTTGATCGGTTTGGAAGCGAACAATACCATCGGTACAATTACCATTTGGATCTATTTTAGCCAACCTAAATTCTATTTGACAATCTGCTGCAATACCCTTATATATTGGATTTGTGCTTGCTGTATCGGCATTTAATCTTCTGAAATCTTTGTTTAAAATTTCTACTTGTTCTAGAATTCTTTCTTTGGAAACATTTTCCGAACCGCCATTATGAAATACATGAAATACGATTGGAATAATTTTAACCGCCGATTTGTTTTCGAAAGATTTAATACCTTTTATATAGGCTTGCGTTTCTTTTTCTAATTGCGCTTGATTGATCACAAATTGTGGATCAAGCATAGATACCGTTTCGGTATATTCATGTGTTGAACATTTAACAATCGTCTGAGATTGCGCATTTAGGGCCATGACAAGCACAAGGCCTGCTGTTAAGATAAATTTATTTTTCATATAAATATTAAGGAAATTATGATTCATTCGGAATGCCTTTTTTCTTTCTAAAATTAACTTTAGACTCTTTACCTTTTAATAATCTTTCGATATTTTTTTGATGCGTGATCATGACTAATATACTCACCACAATGGCAAATAAGATTTGGGTACGCGTGGCTGTTTCGTTAAAAAATAAAATGATGATGAGCGGATAGGAAAAACTACCTACCATGGAACTCAATGAAACGTATCGTGTAGAAAACAACATGATGATAAAGACTACAGAGGCTAAGGCGGATGCTGCAGGGTGAACGGCTAATATCATACCAAATAAGGTTGCGATGCCTTTACCGCCTCTAAAACCAGCAAATACAGGAAATATATGACCTACAATTGCAGTTAAACCCAATACCAATTGAAAATTGGCAAATTGAACCGTTCCCGGCGAATATTTTCCAACAAAATAAACCAAATTAGTAGCGGTAAAGCCTTTGAGTATGTCAATGATTAAAACTGGAATACCCGCTTTTTTACCAAGTATGCGGAAAGTGTTGGTTGCACCCGCATTGCCACTTCCATATTCTCTTACATCTATTCCGTACATGGCTTTACCCAACCAAATTGCAGTGGGTATAGACCCATACAAATAGGAAAGAATTAAAGCTGTTGAGGTATAGATTGAAAGCATGTTAAAATTGAATGATCAAATATATAAAATCTTTTAAAATGCCTTTAAACTCAAGTCTAATGACTTAACTGAATGAGTTAAAGCACCTAAGGAAATATGACTCACGCCACATGCAGCATATGCTTGCACATTTTCAATGGTTATTCCACCAGATGCCTCGGTTTCGTATTGGCCATCCACCAAATTGACGGCAGTTTTTATATTTTCAAAACTAAAATTATCAAACATCATGCGTTGAAATCCTCCAATGGCTAATGCTTCTTTTACTTCTGCGATAGATCTTGTTTCTATTTCGATTGGTAAAATCAAACCCGTTTGTAAAAGGTATTGATGCGCATTCTCTAGTGCTTTGGTAATACCTCCTGCATAATCAACATGATTGTCTTTTATTAATATCATATCGAATAAACCAAATCGGTGATTAACCCCACCTCCTATTTTAACCGCTTCTTTTTCTAAAAAGCGAAAGCCAGGTGTTGTTTTTCTAGTATCTAAAATTTGTGTGTTGTAATCTTTAACCAAGGAGACCGCATGTGCGGTAGTAGTTGCAATACCAGACATTCTTTGCATGGTATTTAACACCAATCTTTCTGCTTTTAAGATCGAATGTACGCTGCCTTTTACATGTAAAATTTCTTGTCCAACTTTTACGGTATCACCATCTTGATAGAAAAGTTCAATTTGTAAACTGGGGTCTACTATTTCAAAAATTTTCAAGGCAATTTGAACACCCGCAATTACACCATTTTCTTTCACTAACAATTTTGCTTGGCTTTGAACGCCTGTTGGAATAGTTGCTAAAGAGGTATGATCGCCGCTTCCTATATCTTCTGCAAGGGCAGCTTTTATAAAGAGTGCTAATTGAGCAATTGAATAATTCATTAATTTGGCTTTTTGCCAAAGTTAAAAAATTAGCGCGAAGCTTGAGCTAAAAAACGCATTTCTTGAATAAAATAGGCTCCTTCAAACTCTTTTAGAATAAAGAAAATTCTAAAATTGCCATTCCTGGTATTTAAATTACCAATGGCAAATTTAGATGGGCCTCCATTTGCGTTGCTTTTATTGAATAATTGAAAAGATTGTACTTCGTATTTGTCAAAAAAGTCTTTTAAAACCATTTCGGCTTGGGCTTTGCTATATACGCCAGATAAGTCAAAAAGATTGATTTCTACTTTATTTCCAAGGTATTTAGCAATTGTTTGTTGATCAGAATTGGCAAATCCTAAACTAATATCATCGATGATATTGTTTTGCGCATTCACTTGATTAAAAGTGAAAAAACCCAATATAAGAAGGATCCAAAAACGCTTCATTAGAGATAAAATTAATATTTACACGAATTAATGTATAAAAACTGTGCCAATCAATGAATTGCTTTGTATTTTTGTTTATGAAAATGAAAAAAACAGTATTGATGATATTAGATGGCTGGGGATTGGGTTTACAATACCAAGCAGATGCCATTCAACATGCACAAACACCTTTTATCAATTCATTATATAGCAAATACCCTCATGCTAAGCTAGTTGCATCTGGAGAATCGGTAGGATTACCCGAAGGACAAATGGGAAATTCGGAGGTGGGTCATTTAACCATTGGCTCTGGACGCATCATTTATCAAGAATTAGTTAAAATTAATAAAGCGGTAAAGGAAAAAACGCTTTGGGAGAACGAAACCTTAAAAAGTGCTTTTGAATATGCCAAAAGCAATCATAAAAATGTACACTTTATAGGACTATTATCTGATGGTGGTGTACACTCACATATTAATCACTTAAAAGGTTTGTGTGATATGGCCGCTGATTATAAAATTGAAAATGTACTAATACATGCTTTTTTAGACGGCAGAGATACCGATCCAAAAGCTGGAATCCATTATTTAAATAATTTACAAGAACACCTAGATGGCTCAAATGCACATATAGCAAGCATTATAGGTCGTTTTTATGCAATGGACAGAGATAATAGATGGGAACGCGTAAAATTAGCTTATGATTTATTGGTCAATCAAATTGGCGAACAAACGAACAAGGTAGAAGAAGCGATTAAACAAGCTTATGCCAATGGCATTACAGATGAATTTATTAAACCCATTGTATGTCTAGATGAAGCTGGAAATGCCTATGATGCCATTAAAGAAGGTGATGTAGTCATCAGTTTTAATTTTAGAACAGACCGTGCAAGAGAAATAACTTCGGCTTTAACGCAAAAAGATAGACATGAATACAATATGAATAAACTTTCATTGTATTATGTAACCATGACCACCTACGATGAATCTTTTGAAAATATAAAAGTGGTTTTTGAAAAAGATAATTTGCGCAATACCTTAGGTGAAATTATTGAGCAACAAAATTTAAAGCAAATTAGAATTGCCGAAACAGAAAAATATCCGCATGTCACTTTTTTCTTTTCTGGAGGAAGAGAACAAGAATTTAAAGGCGAAAAAAGAATCATGGTGCCTTCTCCTAAAGTGGCAACCTACGATTTACAACCAGCAATGAGTGCCAATGGCATAAAGGATGCTATCCTAACAGAACTAGCTAAACAAGAAGCAGATTTTGTTTGTTTAAATTTTGCAAACCCAGATATGGTAGGTCATACAGGCGTTTTCGAAGCGGTGGTAAAAGCAGTCGAAACGGTCGATCAATGTGCTAAAGAAGTGGTTGAATCTGGTCTTAAAAATGGTTATTCATTTATCATTATTGCCGATCATGGCAATGCAGATTTTATGATCAATGCCGATGGATCTGTAAACACGGCACACTCCACCAATTTGGTTCCTTGCATTATCATAGATGATGCTGTTACCAAAATTAATGATGGTGGATTAGCAGATGTGGCGCCAACTATTTTAGCCATGATGCATTTACCACAACCAGCAGAAATGAATGGTGTTAATTTAATCAGCCATGATTAAAAAAATTATTTTTGGAATTGCGATTTTATTTTTTACAAATGCTTGCCAGCAAGCAAAAGTAGAGCCTAATACAATCGCTAATTTTAGCCTAAAAGGCTTTATAGACGGGCAATTGAAGCATATGAAAGGTTCGCAAGCAAGTTATCGTAAAGTAGTAAAAGTAAATGATCGTTTTGAAATAAAGAATATCGATAATTCAAATTTATCGGAAGATTTAAAAGGTTTTTTAAGCTACGATATCAATAAGAAAGCTTGGAAAAATTCATTTGCAAAAGATTCGGATGTAAACAATCAAACGGTTCAATATACAGCCTTAGAAGATTATATTCCTGTTAAAAAATGTGTTATAAATTATAATGGCAAATCCATAAAAAAAATAAGACTTTTTATACGGGTAGAAAACAACTTATTTACTAGTATAAAAATAATTGACTTATTTCCTTCAAACACTTATTCTTATTACCACACACAGCAAGTTAGCGGCCTAAAAAAGCAAGTGCTTTTTATCAAAACTATTCGTTAAATTAAAGGTAAAGCCGCGGCTATATTTTGCACGGGTAATGCGCAATTGTTGTTCTTACAAATGTAAATCCAATTCTCATTTGCTTTAAAACGATTCGCAAAAATAGGAAGTGTAGCTTTATTTTCTGCCCCAGCATACATGATAAATGGTAAGTAATTTTTAGCCATTTCATTTCTAAGTTCATCGGCTTGCGTTCCCGTAACAACAAAAGTACTTGCTTGCTGTATAAAACTTAAGAGTAAACTGGCCCAATGGGAATAAGAAGAAACACTTTTAGTGGTTTGATGAAACATGCTTTGGAGGTTAACTTTAGCAGTTTCGATATAAGATTCATTAGTTAAAAGTGTACCTAATTTTAACATAGCCTGCGCCAATACCGCATTACTAGAGGGAATGACATTGTCTATCGTTTCAAATTGACGGGCGATTAATGGTGCATCATTTGCAGCCGTATAATAAAACATTTGCGTGTCTTGGTCTTGAAATTGTGTGATACAAATGTGGGTGATTTGTTCTGCTGCCTTTAACCATTTTTCATCGAATGTAATTTCGTAAAGGGAAATAAATGCATCGATGGTTAAAGCATAATCATCTAAAAATCCAGGAATTTTGGCACTTTGTTTTTGATAAGAACGATATAGCGTTTGTTGATCAAATAATTTTGTATAGATAAAATTGCCTGTTGCTACTGCCGTTTTTAAATAGGTTATATTATCAAAAGCCAAATAGGCATCGGCTAAAGCCTTTATCATTAAAGCGTTCCAGGATGTTAATTGTTTATCGTCTAATGCTGGTTTTATTCTCAGCTTACGATAATTGAGTAATTGGGTTTTCAGGAAATTGATTTTTTCGATCAATGCTTCCACGCTTAGGTTATAAGATTCAGCGATATGTTCGTTAGGTATTTTTCGATGAAGAATATTTACATTTTCTTCCCAATTTCCCTGTTCCGATATTTCGAAATAACTACAAAATAAGTTTGCAACATTACCTAAAACATTCTCAATTTCTTCTTTTGAAAAACAATAATATTTGCCTTCTACTCCTTCCGAATCTGCATCGAATGCCGACTGAAACCCCTCGCCTGCTTGAAGAAAATCCCTTATACAAAAATCTATTGTTTCAATAGCTACTTGTTTATATAATGGTGTTTTAAATTTAAGAAATGCAGCAGTATATAGCGAAATAAGTTGCGCATTATCGTATAACATTTTTTCGAAATGGGGAATTTTCCACTGTTCATCTACTGCATACCTGGCAAATCCTCCGGCTAAATGATCATAAATTCCACCATTAGCCATTTGGTTCAAAGTCAATTGTACAAAGGCTGTTACCCTATTATCGTTTGTAACATGTGCAAATTTTAACAAGAATGAATAATAACATGGCATCGGAAATTTAGGTGCCCCTTGGTGTGCGCCAAAAGTAAAATCGTAATATGGAATAATTTTATCCAGGGCCTTTTGAAGCGATTCGATGGTAAAATTAGTCGCTTGTTGATTGGGTATTATTTGATCTATTTGACGAATGCCTTCTGTTAATTTATCAGCGTAGGCAATGGTTTCGGAAGGATTTTGATGGTAATAGCTGTTGATGTTTTGAAGTACTGCAATCCAGTCGGACTTTTTAAAATAAGTTCCTCCATAAATTGGTTTTTGATTGGGTAAAGCAATAATGTTGAGTGGCCAACCACCTTGACCTTTCATTAATTGGAGCGCATTCATATAAATTTGATCAAGATCTGGTCGTTCTTCTCGATCAATTTTTATACATACAAAATGTTTGTTCATTACTTCGGCAACCTCGAGGTCTTCGAAGCATTCGTGTTCCATTACATGACACCAATGGCAAGCTGCGTAACCAATGCTAATAATGAGTAACTTTTGCTCTGCGATTGCTTTATCTAAAGCCTCTTTGCCCCATGGATACCAGTTTACAGGGTTATTGGCATGTTGTAATAAATAAAGCGAACGCTCATCAGCAAGTTGATTCATCTTATTATTTGCTCATGGCTGCAAAATATTCATGAAACAATGGAATAGTTTCAATGCCTTTGTAATAATTAAACAAACCATAATGTTCGTTCGGAGAATGTAAAGCATCAGAATCTAAACCAAATCCCATTAAAACAGATTTTAATCCTAATTCTTTTTCGAATAGCGCAACAATTGGAATACTGCCTCCACCCCTAGTAGGAATAGGTGTTTTACCGTATGTTGTTTCCATTGCTTTACTTGCTGCTTTAAATGCAACAGAATCTGTTGGTGTTAAAACAGGTTCGCCACCATGATGAGGTCTTACTTCAACCTTCACCGATTTAGGCGCAATACTAGTAAAGTAATCAGAAAATAATTTAGTGATTTGTTCAGAAGTTTGATTTGGAACCAAACGCATCGAAATTTTTGCAAAGGCTTTAGAAGGCAAAACTGTTTTAGCTCCTTCACCTGTATAACCGCCCCAAATACCATTCACATCTAGCGTTGGGCGAATTCCAGTTCTTTCAATAGTTGAATATCCTTTTTCTCCCCATTCTTCCGAAACTTGTAAATCGGTTATGTAATCTTTTAAATCAAATGGTGTTTTTGCCATTTCTGCACGATCAGTTTCAGAAACTGCTAATACTTGATCATAAAAACCAGGTATAGTAATGTGGTTATTTTCATCATGCATTTGTGCAATCATTTTAGCTAAAATATTGATTGGATTGGCTACTGCTCCACCGTAAACACCAGAGTGTAAATCGCGGTTGGGTCCGGTAACTTCAACCTCTACATAGCTTAATCCTCTTAGGCCACAGTCAATTGAAGGTAAGTCGTTTGCCAATATAGAAGTGTCAGAAATTAACACTACATCTGCTTTTAATCTTTCTTTATTTGCTTTTACAAAAATGCCTAAATTCGATGAACCTACTTCTTCTTCACCTTCAATCATAAATTTAACATTACAAGCTAATGTATTTGTTTGCATCATTAATTCGAATGCTTTAACATGCATATACATTTGTCCTTTATCATCGCAAGATCCTCTAGCAAAAATTGCTCCTTCTGGATGAATAGCTGTTTTACGAATGGTAGGTTCGAATGGTGGTGTATCCCATAA
>CAIKLP010000073.1 GCA_903828245.1 uncultured bacterium
AGGTATGTTTAAAAAACGTCTTGTAGGTATTCAGGCTGCACAAAAATCAAAATTTGGAACAAGTGCTGCTACTAAAAATTTCATTAAAGACACTTCGATGTTTTTACAGGATTCTAGCTGGGTGAACGAAGTGCCATTTATCAGAAATAATGAAAAGTATTACGGCTATAGTTTTTTTAGCAATCCTAATACAGAATTTCAGCCTAATTTAAATATAGCGACTCCTAAGAATTATATCTTAGGTCCTGGTGATGAATTAAATATAACTTTAAGTGGGTTGAACGAAACAGATTTTGATGCAAAATTATCTCGTGATGGATCCATCAAAGTTGAATATGTTGGACTTATCTCTTTAACAGGCTTAACAATAGAACAAGCGAAGCAACGCATTTTTGCACGTATGGCTAAATCTTACCCAGCTTTAACAATGGGGAAAACAAAATTGAATTTGAGTTTATCTAATGGAAGATCTATCCGTGTGACAGTGATTGGTGAAGTAGAACGTCCAGGTGGGTATCAAGTATCTGCATTGGCTACTGTATTTAATGTGGTGTATATTACTGGTGGTCCAACACTCAATGGTACTTTAAGAAATATTCAAGTGATTCGTAACAATAAATTGTTGGCGACAATTGACTTGTATCCATTTTTACAAAAAGGCCTTTTACCTACAGATATTCGTTTAGAAGATCAGGATGTATTGGTATTCACGCCAACATTAAAACGTGTGGAGTTTGGTGGCATGGTAAAACGTCCAATGATCTATGAATTGTTGTCGAATGAAAATTTAGTACAAGCTCTAGCATATGCGGGTGGATTTAGCGATTCTGCATTTACGGATCGTTTAAAGATTGTACAATTAAATGGACGTGAGAAATTATATAAAGATGTAGAGACAAGTTCTTTCATGAACTATATCCCTATGCAAAGTGATTCTATTTTTGCAGAGAAGATGGAACCGCTGTTCGAAAACAAAGTGACTATTACTGGTGCTGTGTATCGTCCTGGTGAATACGGGTATACGCCACAATTTTCTCTTAAAAACTTACTTAAAAAAGCAGACGGCTTGAGAGCGGATGCATTCTTAACAAGAGCCATCATCAAGCGTGTTGGTATGAATAGAGAAAAAACAATTGTTTCGGTTGATTTAAATACTTTAAATACCACTGATATTGCATTGAGTTCGGAAGATTCAATTCATGTATTTGCAAAAGATGATTTAATTGAACAACAATATGTAACGATTGATGGTAATGTGCGCAATCCGGGAAAGATTTTATTTAGAAAGGGCATGCAAATTCAAGACTTAATTGCACTTGCTGGTGGTTTCATGAATGACGCAGCTTACCATAGAGTAGAGCTTTCTCGTTTAGAGAAAAACAGAACAGATGCCATGAGCAATCAAATGGTAGACCTGATGAAATTAGAATTAGATGCAGCACTTACGAATAAAGACGCTTCTATAACTTTAGAGCCGCAGGATTATATTTATGTACCAAGACTATTGAATTATAAATTTATTGGAGACGTAAAAGTTCGTGGCGAAGTATTGTTCCCAGGTAATTTTGCTTTAGAGCGTCGTGACGAAAACATCCAAGACATTATTAAGCGAGCTGGTGGTTTGACGCAGTATGGTTCTTTGAAAGACTTACAAGTTTTCCGCAATGGTACAAGAATAGGAGTGAACCTTGAACAAAATGCGGCAAAAGATATGGCCTTGTTATTGTTGCCTGGTGATAGTTTATTTGTGTCACGTAACGACCCTTATGTTGAAGTTGTGGGTGCGGTATACAATCCTCAATTAATTCGTTTTGAATCAAGCAGCTTTAAATCTTATATTTCTGCAGCAGGCGGTTTAAAGAACAGAGGTTCTTTATCTAAAGCTTATATTCAATATAGCAATGGTATCAATCGCAAGACGACGAAGTTTTTATTCTTTAAAATTTATCCTACTATAAAATCAGGCAGCAAAATTATTGTACCAGAAGTACCTGAAAAACAAAAAGGATTAACACTTGCCGAAATCACTGCAATTACTTCTATCATTTCTGGATTGGTAAGCTTAGCTGCCATTTTAAAATTATAAACTGATGAACGCTCCAAAAGATATGTCTAATTATCCTTACGAACAACCTTTCTCTTTCGCGAGTTGGTTAAATGATTGGGGCGTAAAAATTAAAAAAGTCATTAATGCAAATTTTAAATTAGTACTAATAGTGGTATTGATTGGTGCTGCTTTAGGATTGGCTTATAGTATTTTTAAACCAGTTCGTTATAATGCAGAAATTACTTTTTCTGTAGAGGATAGTAAAAGTATTGGTGGAGGATTATTGTCATCTCTAGGTGGTTCTATTGGAATGGATATTGGTAGTTTAGCAGGTTCTGGTAATGGGGTATTGTCTGGAGATAATGTTCTTTCCTTATTAAAGAGTAAGTCCATGATGGCTGAGTGTTTGAGATCGCCTTATCCAATTGGTAACAAGACTAGTTCATCTACAGATTCAAATAAGCAGTCTGCTATTTCAAATTATACAATTGCCGATCGTTATGCTGATGTATATGGTTTAAGAGAAAAATGGGCGGGTAAAGAAAAAATTGGTCGCGCAATCTATTTTGGACAACCCGATCAAAATGTACGCTTGCAGGATAGCTTATTGAAATTGATCATTAAACGCATCGAAGAAAAAGAATTGTCTGTAGTAAAGCCGGATAAAAAATTAAGTTTCTTTAATATCGCTATCAATACAAAGGATGAACTAATGAGCTTAATGATTACTAAAGGTATCATTAAAATTGCCACAGATTTTTATGTAGATGCTAAAGTAGGTAGATTAAAAAATAATATTGAGCGTCTTGAAAAAAGAACAGATAGTATTTCTAGTTTATTGAATCAACAAACTTACTCTGCTACGGAAGATGCAAGATTATTATTAAATGTAAATCCTGCTGATATCAATGCACCTGTATATTCTGAAATTTCTCAAAGAGACAAAATGGTACTAACGACCATTTATGCCGAGTTGATGAAAAACTTAGAAGTTTCTAAAGCTGCATTAATTCAAGAAACCCCAACCGTTCAAATTGTAGATCAAACAGGCTTCCCGCTTGAGCGCATCGAAACAGAATGGTATGAGGGAATTTTGCTTGGCGCTTTGTTATCACTTCTTGCGATAACAAGTATTCTTTTATTTAGAGAAGAGAATTAAAATTCTCTAATTTCAAAATTCATAACTTCAAGATGTTTAAACGAGTTTTGTTTTTCTTTTATTTTTAGTTTTAATTTGATTTACAATAGGACAGAATGTATCTGTTATAGAAAAATTAAAATCCCATAAATTATCTATTATTAAAACAATACGTTTAATAAAGAAGCTATTACTTCTAAGGATTATTATATAAAGACAATCATCAAAATTTATGATTATTTAAATAATAAATTTGTTGAACTTAGTGATTCAACAGAAATCAAAGGAAGATGTAATTCAACCTGGAAACTACACCCAAAAACCCATCGAGGTCTCCCCATTCTAAATAGCTTGGATCTTCCACTTTATTTATTTCCAAAAAAACTAAGATAATAGAAAGAACGAATATGTGATAAATATGCTAAAGTTTATATAGAAAATATTCATATATAATTTAATTGCAATACATTGA
>CAIKLP010000074.1 GCA_903828245.1 uncultured bacterium
CAAATACGCCATCTTCCATGCGTTTCTTGCTCTCAGTAACTGTAATGTAATAGTCTCCTGATCTAGTTGATTTAACATCAAAAAAATAAGTTCTTTTACCTGCTCTTACTTTTTTTGAGTAAACCTCTTCTCTGTCTTTGTTTTCGTATTCTCCCATTTTACTAAAATTAATATATAGTAAATAAAAGTATTTAATTTGAAACTTCCAAAAAATCTATTCCTGCTTTTGCGTGTCGGCTAGTAATTGCATTTGATACAATTCGTAATAAGGGCCTTTATTGGCTAATAGGGCCTTGTGGCTTCCCATTTCGGCAACCTTTCCATTTGCCAGGTATAGAATCATATCGGCGTTTTTGAGCGTAGAAATTCGGTGACTTATTAAAATATTGGTCGCATCTTTTCGGGTGTTGGCTAAATTGTTTAAAATACGCTCTTCTGTTTGCGTATCTACAGCCGACAATGCGTCATCAAATAGTAATAAAGTAGGTTTTTTGATAAGGGCCCTAGCAATAGACACCCTTTGTTTTTGACCTCCAGAAAGCGTAATACCTCTTTCTCCAAGCAAAGTTTCAAACCCATTTGGAAAAGCAATAATAGAATCATATACCCCAGCCATTTGAGCTGCATGGTGAATGTCGGCTGTTTCGCATGCGTCTTTTCCGAAGGTAATATTGTTTTGAATGCTATCAGAAAATAAGAAAACTTCTTGTGGTACGATGCCAATCTGGTTCCTCCAATCATTTAGATTGATGTTCTTAATATCCTGGTTATCAATTAAAATACTACCACTACTTACATCAATCATTCTACTGATTAAATTGGAAATAGTAGATTTACCTGAACCGGTTTTTCCTACAATTGCCAAGGTTTGACCCTTCGTTAAAGTAAAACTTAATTGATCTATTGCGGTGATATTTGTCTCTGGGTAAGTAAATGATACATTTCTAAACTCAATGCTATTGGTAAATTCGAAAGGTATGTTACTCGGATTGGTAATTTCGGGTGTTATGTCTAAAAATTCGTTGATTCGTTTTTGAGAGGCAGCAGCGCGTTGAACTAAAGAAGTGACCCATCCAACAGAGGCGACAGGCCAGGTTAATATATTAACATAAACGATAAATTCTGCAATATTTCCAGCAGTAATACTTCCATTGATCACCTCTTTGCCTCCAAAATAAACAGTCAATAAAGTGCTAATTCCTATTAATCCTAAAATGGTTGGAAAAAATATGGCTTGTACTTTAACCAAGTCCATCGATTTGGTTTTATACTCCTCGCTATCTGCAGCAAATCGATCGGCTAATTGCTGCTCTCTGCCAAAGGCTTTGATGATTCTTATACCAGAAAAGGTTTCTTGTACGGTAGTAGTTAAAATAGAGAGCTGTGCTTGTATATTTTCACTTTTAGTATTAATGGTGTTTTGCACATAGTATATGGCAACAAATAAGAGCGGAAGGGGCAATAAGGCGTAAAATGTAAGCATCGGATTAACGCTTATCATGGTACTAATGACTAAAACAAATAACACAATTAAATTTAAGGTGTACATAATTGCCGGGCCAATGTACATCCGCACGCGCGAAACATCTTCCGACACGCGATTCATTAAATCACCGGTATTGTTTAGGCGATAAAATGATAAACTTAATGCTTGGTATTTTTGATAAATGACATTTTTTAAATCGAATTCTATGAGCCTCGAAACAACAATGATTGTTTGTCGCATGAAGAACATAAATACCCCTTTGATGATGGATATAAGAACAATTAAAGCACCAAAAAGCAAAGCAATTTGAATAATGATACTTTTTAAAATGGCTTGATTTTCGAAACCTGATGTTAATTGATAATTGGCTAAATTATCTTTCACTAAATCAAATGCTAATCGAATAATTTGTGCAGGAAAAACGCCGAACCAATTAGAAAGCGCTATAAAAATAAAGCCAAATAATATGCGGTATTTATACTTTGCTAAGTATGGATTAAGAGACGATAATTCTTTCATTTTTTCAAAAGTACAATAGTTTTTGATTTATAGGAGGTTAAAATAGCCGTAGCGCAGTGATAAAGCCTTTTTTTACATTAGCTGAATTCAAAAAAATACCCTACTTTTGCCTCCATTAAGGTTAAAAGCCCGATTTTATAATTTTAAGAAATAGCGCATGTCTGTTCATTTAGGTGAAAATTTCGTATTTAATAAACTAGCAACACAAGAACATCAAAAAGTGGTGTATTGTTACGATCAAGCAACTGGATTAAAAGCCATTATTGCTATCCATGATACTACTTTAGGTCCTGCTTTGGGTGGTACTAGAATGTGGAATTATAAAACAGAAGGTGAAGCTTTAAATGATGTATTAAGACTTTCGAGAGGAATGACCTACAAAGCAGCCATTACTGGTTTAAATTTAGGTGGAGGTAAAGCCGTTATTATTGGCGATTCCAATAAAGATAAATCAGAAGCGATGATGCGTCGTTATGGCAAATGTGTTGAAAATTTAAATGGAGAATATATAACAGCAGAAGATGTAGGTACTAGTCCAAAAGACATGGAATACATTAAAATGGAAACCAATCACGTTTCTGGAATACCAGTTTCATTAGGTGGTTTAGGTGATCCATCGCCGGTAACGGCTTTTGGTGTTTATATGGGAATGAAAGCATCTGCTCAACATTTATGGGGTAATGATAGTTTAGCCGGTAAGGTTATTGGTGTGCAAGGCATTGGTAATGTTGGTGAAAATTTAGTGAAGCATTTAAGAGCAGAAAACGCAAAAGTTTATATAACCGATATTAACGAAGAACGTTTAGCTATGGTGGCTAAAAAATATGGTGCAGATGTAATTGCGAATAATCAATTTTACAATTTAGACATCGATATTTATGCACCATGTGCTTTAGGAGCAACTGTTAATACAGAAACTCTTTCACAATTAAAATGTGCCATTATAGCGGGTGCGGCTAATAATCAATTAGCAGACGAAAATATTCACGGAAAAATGGTGATGGAAAAGGGAATTATTTACGCGCCCGATTTCTTGATTAATGCAGGTGGATTAATTAATGTTTATTCTGAAATGCATGGTCATAGCGCCAAGCGTGCCATGGAAAAAACAGAACACATTTACCAAGTTACCTTAGAAATTTTGAAAAAATCTAGAGAGGAAAATATTCCAACCTACGAGGCTGCCAATAAAATTGCAGAAAAAAGGATTGCTGATATTCGTAGAATTAAAGCAGCTTACTAATAATTAATGCAAAAATTTTAGATTAAAATCGTTCTTTATATTTATTTATGTTAAATCGTCGTCATTTAAGAATTAAAGGTTTTCAAGCATTATATGCTTACCAACAAGCAGAAGTTAAAGAGCAAAAAATGGCTGAAAAGCAATTGCTACAAGCTGTTCAGTTTGTACACGATGCCTATATTAATTTATTACAATTAGCTTTAGCATTAGCACAATTTGAAGAAAATGCAGTTGCTGAAAAAGGCAATAAGCATATGCCTACCGCAGCAGATTTAAATGCTACTGCGGTATTGCTTAAAAATAAATTTATTGCGCAATTAGTACAAGATGTTGATTTTCAAAAAATCGCTAAAGCGTATAAAATAAATTGGAATGGCGAAGAAGTGTTGTTACGTGAAATTTTAACTCAATTAAAATCTGAGCAAGCCTACTTAGATTATGCTAATTTAGTAAGTCCTAGCCAAAAAGAAGATCAAGATTTTATGCAGTATTTGTATAAAAAAGTACTTTTTAAATTCCCTTTATTAGAACAGCATTTAGAAGAGAAATATTTAAATTGGCCTGTAGATGCAGAAACCGTTGAAAGTATGATTTTGAAAACCATCAAAGCATTTAAACTAAATACGGCCCTCGATTTATTGCCCATTACAGCTAATTGGGACGAAGACAGGATTTTTATTCTAGATTTATTTAATAAAACCATTCAAAACGAAATAGCATTCAACGAATTAATTGCCAATAAAACACAAAATTGGGATGTAGAAAGGATTGCCATGGTTGATACCATACTGATGAAAATGGCCATTACTGAATTTGTGCATTTTGAATCTATTCCAACTAAAGTAACGATGAACGAATACATTGATATTTCTAAAGAGTTCAGTACACCAAAAAGTAAAGGCTTTATCAATGGAATTTTAGATAAAATTTTAATTGATTTAAAAGAAAATAATCAAATTAATAAATCGGGTAGGGGTTTAGTAAATTAATTTTATGAAAAAGTATTTATTTTACGTATTGGTTTTGAGTGTGATGGCTTGCGGTAAAAAAACAGCAAACAGTAGTTTAAATTCAGCAGCAATCGATATTCCAATGACCGCCGATGGTAAAGTAGACACCTTAAAATTGCCTAAATTTACCTTTCAAAACGATACTTATGACTTTGGTAAAATTACCCAAGGCGAAAAGGTTTCTTATTCTTTTAATTTTAAAAATACAGGTTATGTACCTTTAATCATTTCTTCTGCCTCGGCAAGTTGTGGTTGTACTGTTCCTACTTTTCCAGAAGAACCCATAGCACCCGGTGCCGAAGCAACTATTGCCGTTGTGTTTAACAGTGAAAATAAAATGGGTTTACAAACCAAAACCATTACTATAGTAGCCAATACCGTTCCCAATACTAAAGTATTATATTTAAGAGGGGAAGTTTTAGAAGCAAAATAAATTTAAATTATATATGATGAACTTAATGAATGTAATATTGATGGCTCCACCTGCAGCAGGTAGCAATCCAAACCCAGTGATGCAATTTTTACCTTTAATTTTAATTGGTATTGTTTTCTATTTTTTTATGATTCGTCCACAAACTAAAAAAATGAAAGACCAAAAAAACTTTATCGAAGCCATTAAAAAAGGAGATAAAGTGGTTACCATTGGCGGTATTCATGGAAAAATTGCGGATATCAACGAAGACACTTATTTATTAGAGATTGAAAATGGTGTGAAAATGAAAATCGATAAGGTGTCGGTTTCCTTAGAAGCATCAAAAAAAATCAATAGTTAATTAGCTAGCAAATTTTAAAATATCAACCCCTAAAAGGTTGATATTTTTGTTTAATATCAAAATGAAAAAATTAATTATTGCTTTCATTCAGTATTACAAAGAAGTTTCTCGTAGGCGTATTCGCCGACGCTTTGGCCTTTTTTTGTTTTGTATAGCAGTAGCATTTATTTTTTGGATTTTAACGGTATTAGGCAAAAACAGACATTTTGATATTCAAGTTCCCATTGTTTTTATCAATGTACCATTTGATCAGGCTTTATTAGTTGATAACAGTCGCCATGTATCCTTTACGATAGAAGGATCTGGCTGGTTTTTTCTAAAAAGTAAAATTCAGAATTTGAGTGATACTTTAATAATTGATTTGAATGAATATGAAAATACCAGAGAAATCGATTTAATTAAAAAAATCAATAGTATTGATAAAATCACTTTAGATAAATTAGTTATTATCGACGTTTCGCCAGCTAAATTAAAATTTAAATTTGAGAAGAAAAACACCAAAAAAGTACCGATTATTTTCAATAGTAAGATTCGGTATAGCAAACAATTTGGTCTAAAAAACAACATCCGAATGAGCCCCGATAGTGTTGTTATTTCTGGTCCAAAAGAAGATATTCAATCTATTCAAAATTGGGAGGTAAATCCAGTAAATATAGTAGATATAGCCGATGATCAAAACCTATCGTTGAGTTTAAAATCTGCCGAAAACAGTAATGTTTTACTAGCAAACAATAAGGTTTCTGTATATATTCCTGTCGAAAAATATACGACTAAGCGAATTTTGGTACCCATACATATTAAAGCCATGGCGCCATTTGAGAAAATTACTATTTTTCCACAAAAAGTAGAATTAACTTTTTTAGTTGGCATTTCTAAATATAAATCTATCAACGAAAATGCTTTCAGGATTATAGCTGTGCAAGAAAAAAAATCAAGAAATAAATTAAAATTAAAAATAGATCATGCACCATCGGGCATTCAAAATTTAGCAATAGCGCCTCATTTAGTTGATTATTTAATATATAATAAATGATGTTAAAAGTAGGAATTACAGGAGGTATAGGGACCGGAAAGTCTATCATTTGCAATTTGTTTGCCGTATTAGGCATTCCAGTTTATAACGCAGATATTCGCGCCAAAGCCTTAGTGGTAGCAAATCAAACTTTAAAAAATGAAATTATTGCGGCTTTTGGTGCAGCAGCTTATTTACCAAATGGCAGCTATAATCGTGCGCATATTTCAGAAATTGTGTTTAACAATCCACAAGCATTAGCCATGCTGAATAAAATAATACATCCATTTGTATTTCAGGATTTCGATGAATGGTGTAAAATTCATCAACACCAAGCCTATATTGTAAAAGAAGCAGCGCTTATGATTGAGTCTGGTAGCCATTTACACAATGATTACAATATTTTAGTTGCTGCACCTTTGGAACAAAGGCTTATCAATATTTCCAAAAGAGATGGTCTTTTACCCGCTCAAATTGATAAGATCATGGCCAATCAATTACCCGAATCCGAAAAAGTTCCCTTTGCAGATTTTATCATTCATAACGATGAATCACATTCCTTAATTGAACAGGTTTTAGCTATTCACCATCAATTATTACATCAATGAAAAAAATCATTGCTGATTTTATTATTGATACTCCCAATGGTTTTTATTGTAGTATAGGTGGCTTTTATTTAGATCCTAAAACACCGGTACAAAATGCAGTTATTTCGCATGCCCATGCCGACCATGCCATTGCGGGTTCTGTCAATGTTTATACCCATCCTGCCACCTTTGATTTCATGAAATTGCGCTATAAACAAAGAGCGGCTAAACAATTTATTCCAATCGAATTTCATCAATCATTTTTCATCAATCAAATTAAAATAGATTTTATACCTGCAGGTCATATGTTGGGTAGTGTGCAAATTTTAATGGAATTTGAAGGGCTTAAATATCTTTATTCGGGAGATGTAAAATCACAAGCCGATACTACTTGCGAGGCCATTGAATTTATTCAAGCAGATGTATTAATTACTGAAACAACTTTTGCGAATCCAAGTGTTAAACATCCATCGCCAATAGCGGCTATGCAGTCTATTTTAAGTATCGAAAGGCCTTTGCTTATTGGTGCTTATGTATTAGGGAAAGCACAGCGCATTACAGCGTTAATCAACGAAATAGCGCCTTCGGCAGTGGTAGCCATTCATCATGATATATTAGCTTATCATCAAATTTATGAAAGATACCAGCGCTTAACTAAGCAATACCAAGTATTAGAGAAAAAAGATCTTCGATTAAAAAAGCCATATATTTATATTGTACCACCATTATCATTTAATACTTATAAGTTACAAGGTTTAATGTCCTGTGTATTTGCCAGTGGTTGGCAAGCCTTACAACAAGCTAATACACATACTTTATTGTTAAGCGATCATATGGATTGGTTCGATTTATTAGCCTATATTGAGCAGGTGCAACCAACGGAAATATGGACGATTCATGGTGACGGTGCCTTTTTAAAAGAACATTTTTCGAACTCAGCTGTTAAAGTTAAAAATTTAGCAATATAAATGATTGAAGGAGTTGATTATATTATAGAGGATGGAATGCTTGTTTTTACAAGAGAATTTCATTTAAAACGTGGTTATTGTTGCACAAATGGCTGCAAAAACTGTCCATATTCCATTCAGAATGAATCTAAAATAACAAAACTTGATTCGGATGAAGGGAGAAATGCTTAATTTAATTTTTTAAACACGCATATGAAACTGGAAGAGGAAATAGCGCAACAAAAATTTGCAGGAGAGCAACAAAAAGCAATGATCAATTTGCTTTTTACTTATCATTGGGCTGTTTCAAAAATGAAGTCTGATTTTAAGCCTTACGATATTACTATGCAGCAGTTTAATATCTTAAGAATTTTAAGAGGTCAAATGCCTAATCCTTGTACCGTTAATATTCTAAAAGAACGCATGTTAGATAAAATGTGCGATGCCTCTAGAATGGTAGATAGGTTATTGCAGAAAGGTTTTATTGAAAGATGTGTAAATAAAAAAGATAGAAGAGCAGTCGATATTAAAATTTCTTCTCAGGGCTTAGACCTACTCGCTCAATTTGATGCCATAACCGATCCCAATAAATTATTTTCGACATTAAGTGATTCCGAAGCTAAAATACTCAATCAGCTTCTGGATAAGGTAAGGTCTTAATGTAGCAGAAAATTCAGCACTGCTATTCCTGCACCAATAATAATTGCAATCATCTTATAAAAATTGAATCGATGGTCTACATTAGATTCAAATAAAATGGTAGTAGAAATATGTAAAAATATTCCGATAACCGTAGCCATCATTAGTGGAAAATATTGATGGATATTGTTGGCTGTATCTAGCTGTATTTGTTGACTCAAATAACTTCCAGCTGGTGTCATGAATGCAAAAATGGCCAGCATAATAATTAGTTTATTTCCTTTAACCTGATGGCTCAATAATACACTTGCGAGCGCAAAAGCAGCGGGTATATGGTGTATAGCAATACCAAATACTAAAGAATTTAATTCATTGTTTCCAATCGATTGACCCACCAATGGCATGCCTTCTAAAAATGCATGCAAACAAAGACTCAACATAATACCAATTGGAAAAATATTTTTTTGTTGGTGTTGATGCGTATGAATATGCCCATGTTCAATTCCTTCAGAAAATTGTTCTAAAATGATTTGAAAAGAAAAGCCAAGTAATACAAATAAACCAGTGTATTTATTGCCAGATTCGTATACATCGGGCATTAGGTGCAGTATGGTGATTGCAAATAAATAGGCACCAGAAAAAGAAAGCACAAGTTTTAAGTTTTTAGTGTTTTCTTTTTTGAATAGAAATACAGCTAAACCACCTAATAGCGCTGCTAAAAATAAGATGATATTATTAATGCTGAACATTTTTCAATGAATTAAATTTTTCGTGCAAAGCAAAGGTAAACTTTCCAATTAGGATACCAATGATGGCACCACAAATAACATCTAAAGGGTAATGAACTCCAACATAAACCTGTGCATAGCATATAATAGTTGCCCAAATAATAAATGCTGATTTTACCCAAGGCCATTTTTGTTTAAAAATAGAACCAATTATCATAGCCATGCCAAAATGATTTGCTGCATGCGAGGAAACAAAACTATAACCACTGCCGCAACCAACTATATTGCGCGCCATACCCATGATATTTGGGTCGTTACAAGGTCTTAGGCGCTCAAATAGGGGTTTAAATACACCGGCACTTATAAAATCTGTTAAGGCAAAGGTGATTAAAATAAAGAGTACACTAATCCAACCTTTCTTTCCAAAATTAACCACAAAGAAAACAATCAAGAATAAATAAAGCGGTGCCCAAAACAATTTACTACGCATCAATGGCATAACGAAGTCGAAAAAATCGTTAGCCCAAATGCGATTAATGATTAAAAATAATTGTTGGTCTATTTGCTTTAACATGTATTTATTTTTTTCGAGCAATAAGAATTAACCTGGGCGAACTATCTTCAAGATAAGGAGATAATTGATAGTCTCCAAAAACTTCAATCAATTCGAGGTTTTGAGCCGATAAATATTCATTAAATTTAGTTAAATGAATGATTTTAACTTCTTCTTGAAACTCAAAATCTTGTCCTTTATCTTTAAATTTGATGGTTTTAAATATAAAATTAGCATTGTTTGATTTCTGAATTTGAAAATCTATTCCTTGAATTGATTTGGTTTCTGTTGCATTTTCGGAATTAAAAGCAGCCACATTGATATAGTCTAGTAATAAAATTCCTCCTTTTTTTAAAGCAGTACTAAACATATGTATGGCTTTTAGGTCGTCACTTTCTTTTTTAAAATATCCAAAACTGGTAAACAAGTTAAATACATAATCAAAGTAATTACTGCATAAAACTTTTCGGATATCGTGTTCCTGAAAATGTAAGGTCGAATTTTCCATGCTTTTAGCATAGGCGATATTTTCTGGCGAAAGATCAATACCCGTAATGTCTAATCCTTTTTTATTAAAATAAATGGCATGTCTTCCACGGCCACATCCGGCATCTAAGGCTTTCTGGTCTTTTTTAAAGTGAAAATATTCGGTAATGGTATCTATAAAATCTGCAGCCTCTTGATGATCTCTATTCGCATATAAAATATGGTAATAGGGCGAATTGAACCAAATGTTATACCATTTTTCCATTTATAGCTTGAATTTAAAAAACCTGTTTGAATTTTATTGGCTTTTCTGTCTCAAAAATGCTTAAAAAATATCATTATTTAAGGTTTTTGTCAGACAAATACCCTTCAAATCTCTTAGATTTTTTTAATTTTGTTAGATATACTGAAAATTTGACACTCATAAAATCTATATCTGGAATTAGGGGCACCATTGGTGGTCCATCTGGCGAAGGCTTAACACCTTTCGATATCGTAAAATTTACTGCAGCATTTGGTCAATGGATCATAGAAAAGTCGGGTAAAAAGAAAATTGTAATTGGTAGAGATGCTAGAATATCTGGCGAAATGGTTCTTAATATAGTCGTAGGCACTTTACAAGGCTTAGGCATAGAGGTAATCGATATTGGATTATCAACCACTCCAACGGTAGAAATTGCGGTTCCATTAGAACAAGCCGGAGGCGGAATTATCCTTACGGCAAGTCATAATCCAAAACAATGGAATGCCTTAAAATTATTGAATGAAAAAGGAGAATTTATTTCTGATACCGATGGGCAAGAAGTATTAACTATGGCAGATTCGGATCAAATATTATTTGCTTCGGTAGACGACTTAGGTTCTTATATTAAAGATGATTCTTATTTACAAAAACACATAGACCATATATTGGCATTGACTTTAGTAGATGTAGCTGCCATTAAAGCCAAGAATTTTAAAGTGGTAGTGGATGCAGTGAATTCAACGGGAGGTATATTTGTGCCTGCCTTGTTGAAGGCCTTGGGCGTTCATCAAATTACCGAAATATATTGTGAACCAAACGGACACTTTCCGCATAATCCAGAACCATTACCAGAAAACTTAGTTGCGCTTTCGGATGCGGTAAAACAAAACCAAGCAGATTTAGGAATTGCGGTAGATCCAGATGTAGACAGACTCTGTTTTGTTTGTGAAGATGGACAAATGTTCGGAGAAGAATATACCTTGGTTGCAGTTGCCGATTTTGTATTAAAAAATACTAGTTCGCAGACCTATGTAGCACAACAGAAATTAGGAAATACCGTTTCTAATTTATCTTCTACTAGAGCTTTAAGAGATGTTACTACAGCGGCAAATGGTAAATATATTGCTTCTGCAGTTGGTGAAGTAAATGTAGTGAATGCCATGAAAGCCAATCAGGCAATCATTGGTGGCGAAGGTAATGGTGGCATTATTTACCCTGAGTCTCATTATGGTAGAGATGCATTAGTTGGAATTGCATTGTTTTTAACCCATTTAGCAAAGTCGGGTCAGACTATTTCTGAAATGCGAAAATCGTACCCTGCCTATTTTATTTCTAAAAACAAAATTGATTTAACACCCGAAATTAATATTGATGAATTATTAGCTAAGGTTAAAGCAAAATACCAGGCACAACCTATCAACGAAGTGGATGGTTTAAAAATCGAATTCGATAAAGAGTGGGTGCATTTGAGAAGATCAAATACCGAAGCGATTATAAGGATTTACTCTGAAAGTCAAACTGCACAAGCAGCTCAGACTTTAGCAGAAAAAATCATCAAGGACATTAAAGAATTTATAAAATAAATTACCATGAATAGAATTTATTTAGACAACGCAGCTACAACGCCAATGGACAAAGCGGTTGTTTCCCTAATGACAGAAATGATGGAAAACCAATTTGGTAATCCATCTTCTATTCATGCAGACGGAAGAGGTGTTAGAACGAAAGTAGAAGAAGCACGTAAAACAGTTGCAAAATTATTAAATACCAGCCCTTCCGAAATATTTTTTACTTCAGGTGGCACCGAAGCCGATAACATGGCTATTCGATGTACCATCAAAGACCTAGGCATTAAACATGCAATTACTACTAGTATAGAACACCATGCGGTGGTTCATACCTTAGAAGAGCTTGCAGAAGAAGGTTTAATTAAATTAAGCTTTGTTCAATTAGATGAAAAGGGCAGTGTAGATATGCTGCATTTGGCCAAATTATTAGCCGAAAACGAACGCAGTTTAGTTTCCTTAATGGAAGCAAATAACGAAATTGGTAATTTAATAGATTTAAAAGCCGTTGGCGAATTGTGTGAAAAACATGATGCCATCTTTCATTCAGATACCGTGCAAACCATGGGTCATTATGCACACGATTTAGCGAATTTACCAATTCATTTTATTACTTGTGCCGCACATAAATTTCATGGGCCTAAAGGAGTTGGTTTTTTATACATCAACCATAAAGTAAAAATAAAACCATTTATTTTTGGTGGATCGCAAGAGCGAAACATGCGTGGTGGTACCGAAAATGTATATGGAATTGTGGGTTTAGCAAAAGCGCTAAGTATTGCCTACGAAGAGATGCAGCCACATCAAACACATATTCAATCTTTAAAAACGTATATGATTGAATCGTTGAAATCCGCTATTCCAAACATTGCTTTTAATGGCGATATTGATCCTGAAAAAAGTTTATATACTGTTTTAAATGTTTCGTTTCCACCAAGTGAAATGGGAGAGATGTTGTTATTTAGTTTAGATATTGCTGGAATTTCTGTATCAGGTGGCAGTGCTTGTTCATCGGGCTCAAATGTAGGCTCCCATGTACTTACAGGAATTAAAGCAGACCCTGCGCGTTCGGCAGTAAGGTTCTCTTTTTCTAAATATAATACCAAAGAAGAAATAGATATTGTGGTGGCAAAATTGAAAGAACTTATAAAATAATTTCTTTCCACCATACGAATTCTATTTCATTGAATAATTTTAAAAATTAACGTATGGAAAATAATAATAAAAATAGATCGGTTGCTGCCATACTTTACGCACATCCATTTGATATGGGCGGAATGCCCATCAGACAGCCCTTTCCGACTAATAAAGTGGAACAAATAGATCCATTTATATTATTGCATCATGCAATAGTAGAAATCCCTAAAGAAAGTGATCCCAAGCATACGGGCGTTGGTCCGCATCCACATCGTGGATTTTCACCGGTTACTTTTATATTCGAGGGCGGTGTTCATCATCAAGATAGTAGAGGGAATAACAATATTATTTACAAAGGGGGCATTCAATGGATGAATGCTGGAATGGGTATCATACACAGCGAAAGACCACCTGCAGACATACAAGCAATTGGTGGCAAGCAGGAAATTATTCAAATGTGGATCAATACGCCGGCTAGTCATAAAATGGACGAACCAGCCTATCTTCCATTAACTGCAGAAGAAATTCCTACTGCTTTTTTTGACGATCAAAAAATTAAAGTTTGTGTGCAAGCTGGAAATATTTTAGGTTTACAAGGACCCATCAATGCACATTCGGAATTGAATGCTGCAACGCTATTTTTTGAAGTGGGCGCTAGTATTACTATTCCGTTTGAAGCTACTCATAATGCTTTTATTTATTTACTAGATGGGCAATTAAATGTAGCAGGACATGGTATTGTGGAGGCAAAGCATGCCGTTTATTTTGCCAACGATGGCGAGCAAATTACCTTAATAGCGCAACAAAATACGCGTATTTTAATGATGTCTGGATTACCCATAAACGAAAAAATGGTTTCGCATGGTCCATTTGTAATGAATTCTGAAACCGAATTAATGGAAGCTTTTAGAGATTATCAAATGGGTAAAATGGGGGTGTTAATAGAAGAATAAATTTTTAAATATAAAATAGTTATGATCAAATTAAATTTAAAAAAACCAATTGCATTTTTCGACATTGAATCTACTGGTATTAATGTTGCGAGTGATCGAATTATAGAAATATCTGTTTTGAAAATAAATCCAGATGGTACTGAAGAAATTAAAACCAAAAGGATTAATCCCGAAATGCCTATTCCTATTGAGTCTTCTTTGATTCACGGTATTTACGATGAAGATATTAAAGACGAACCTACTTTTAAACAAATTGCTAAAGGATTGGCTCAGTTTTTAGAAAACTGCGATTTAGGCGGTTATAATTCAAATAAATTTGACATCCCATTATTGATGGAAGAATTTTTAAGAGTAGAAGTAGATTTTGATATCAGCAAAAGAAAAATGGTTGATGTGCAAAATATTTTCCATCAAATGGAACAAAGAACTTTAAAAGCAGCGTACCGTTTTTATTGTGATAAAGATTTAACCAATGCGCATTCTGCCGAAGCAGATATTAGGGCCACTTACGAAGTCTTGTTGAGTCAGATTGAAAGGTACGAAAACACCGAAATGACTGATAAAAAGGGCGAAACATCGGTTCCTGTTAAAAATGATATCGAAGCCTTACATGTATTCACGCAAATGCAAAAAAATGTAGATTTTGCAGGCACCATAGTTTACAATGCAAAAGGAGAAGAAGTATTTAATTTTGGAAAACACAAAGGCAAAACGGTAGAAGAAGTTTTTAGAACTGAACCAAGTTATTATGATTGGATGCAAAATGGTATGTTTCCTTTGTATACCAAAAAGAAATTAACCGAATTGCGTTTTAAATTATTCAATAAAAAAATCTAATGATTTCCTATTAGCATTGCCTGAAAATCGGCCATCATATTGGGGATAGCTTCTGATTTAACCTGATGCGCAATTTGTTGCTCATTTAAATAATTTAGCAAAACTTCTGTTGCTATATTTCCGGTGAGCTCATCGCTTGCCATTGGGCATCCACCATAACCATTAATGGCCACATCAAATCTTCTGCAACCCGCATGGTAAGCGGCAGCTAGCTTGTTAATGGCATCGGCCGGATTGGCATGTAAATGAGCACCAAAACTCACATTTGGAAATAGCGGGGTAATTTCTTTAAATAAATAAGTGATATTTTCGGCATTCGATACGCCAATGGTATCGGAGAATGCAATGGTCTGAATGCCCATATCAGCCAATATTTTTGTCCATTTTGCAACCACATTTACATTCCACTGATCTCCATAAGGATTACCAAAACCCATCGATAAATAAACCACTAATTCTTTATTGTTATTGATTGCTAAATTTTGAATAGCAGTTAAATTAACCAAAGATTCGGCGATACTGGTATTAGTATTTCTTTGTTGAAATGTTTCGGAAATAGAAAATGGAAATCCTAGGTAGCTGATTTGCTCGAAATGGCAAGCATCTGTTGCGCCTCTTAAATTGGCAATGATGGCTAATAATTTGGAGCTGCCTTCGTTTAAATCAAGGCCAGCAAGCACTTCAGCCGTATCTCTTAATTGTGGAATGGCTTTTGCAGAAACAAAGCTTCCAAAATCTATGGTATCAAATCCTAAGTTTAAGATACTGTTCAAGTATTTTATTTTCTTTTCCGTAGGAATAAAAGTTTCTATTCCCTGAATCGCATCTCTTGGACATTCAATAATTTTCATCTTAATTTAGTTTGAAATCTGGGAGATTTGCTTTTCTTTTTCCGAAAATAGTACTGCCAATTCTAATCATGGTACTGCCATTTTCAATAGCTAATTCGTAGTCTGAAGACATGCCCATAGAAATTTCTTTAAAGTAATCAGCCTGTCTGAAATAGCTTTGTTTAATGCCGTTGAATAGCACCGTCATTTCTCTAAACTCTTCGTTAATTTGTCTTTGACTGTCGGTATTAGTTGCAATTCCCATTAATCCAACAATTCTACAATGGGTTAAATTTGCAAATTCTTCGGATCTTAACAATTCAATTAATTCGTCGTAACCTAAACCGTATTTTGTTTCTTCGTCTGCAATATATACCTGTAATAAACAATCAATTACTCTATTGTTTTTTAAACCTTGCTTATGAATTTCTTGCGCTAATTTTAAACTATCAACCGAATGAATTAAGGAAATAAAAGGCGCAATATATTTTACTTTATTACTTTGTAAATGGCCAATTAAATGCCATTCAATGTCTTTGGGTAGGGCTTCTGCCTTCTCGACTAATTCTTGTACATGGTTTTCGCCAAAAACCCTTTGCCCTGCGTCGTAAGCCTCTTGTATCGATTCAAGGGGCTTAGTTTTGGACACCGCTATTAATTTTACACCTTTTGGCTCAAGGCTTAATTTAAATTCATTTATTTTCGTCGAAATACTCATTATATTTACCTTTGATACAAATCTATATAATTGTGAGAATACATCAGCAAGCATTTGCATTTTTATTGCTCTTTAGCCTTTTTATTTTAGCCTGTAATGGAAATAGCAATCAAATACCTAAAGGCATTGTTGCAAAAGACACCATGGCTTTTGTATTAATGGACATTCATTTGGCCGAGGCCGGAGCTAGAACCATAACCAACACACCCATTAACGAAACAGTCGTTTCTTATTATCAGTTTATTGAAAAAAAGTATCATATTTCAGATACTACCTTTAAGAAAAGCATGCAATTTTATACAGCGCATCCCGAAATAATGGCCGAAATTTATGCTAAGATTACGGAAGAAATGAGCAAAA
Source organism: uncultured bacterium (assembly GCA_903828245.1). Taxonomy (GTDB): domain Bacteria; phylum Bacteroidota; class Bacteroidia; order Sphingobacteriales; family Sphingobacteriaceae; genus CAIKLP01. Next base: position 16,628 of record CAIKLP010000074.1, read on the forward strand.
AAGAAGCTGAAATTCAACATCGTCCATAACATGCTTTATCCCGAATCGTTGTTAAGTAAATTAGGTTTTGAAGAAATCAAAACCAAATTAAAGCAGGAGTGCTTGAGTAGCATGGCATCGGAGATGGTCGATAAAATGCAATTTATTAGCAATTACGATTTGTTGCATAAACTATTGCTACAAGCTAGTGAATTTAAGCAATTACTTCATTCTGGAGATTATTTTCCGGCCGATCATTTCCTCGATTTAAAGTCGATGTTGGCCAGTGTAAAAGTAGAAGGCAGCTATTTACAAGAAGATAAATTTCATCAAATATTATTGTCTTTACATACGGTATTTACTTGTATCGATTTTTTTAAAATAAGAGCAGGAATTTATCCCGAACTCGAAAAATTAGTAGTCAATATTAACATTGATAAATCTATCGTAAAATCTATTGAACAAATTATTGATAGTAAAGGGCAAGTAAGACCCAATGCTAGCAAGGAATTGGCCAATATTAGTCAAGAAATGTTGACGATAGAATCGGAGGCCAGTAAAAGAATCAATAGTATATTTAAAGAATTACAAAAAGATGGCTATACTGCCGAATCAAAATTAACCATCAGAGATGGTCGTCTGGCCATTCCATTATTAACCGAATATAAACGCAAATTAAAAGGGGTTATTTTAGATGAATCTTCAACGGGTCAAACGGTATTTATCGAACCTGTCGAAGTGTTTGAAATGAATAATAAATTACGCGATTTAGTTTATGCTAAACGTCGGGAAATTATTAAAATATTGATTGCCTTAACGGATGAATTAAGGCCTGCTATGCCCACCTTATTAACCTATCATCAATTACTCAGTCTGATTGATTTTATTAGGGCTAAAGCCAAATTAGCGATAAGAATGGATGCCATTATGCCGGTGTTAAAGCCAGAAGCAAGCATTCGAATGGTGGATGGCAGACATCCACTTTTGTATTTATGCTTTAAAGAGCAAGGCAAAAAAGTAATTCCTTTAACTGCCCAAATAACAGAAGAAAATCATGTTTTATTGATTTCGGGCCCCAATGCAGGTGGTAAATCGGTTGCCTTAAAAACCGTTGGATTAATTCAAGTCATGATGCAATTTGGTTTGCTTATTCCGGTTGCCGCACATTCCGAAATGGGTTTGATGAAAAATATTTTTGTAGATATTGGAGATGATCAATCTTTAGAAAATGATTTGAGTACCTACAGTGCGCATTTATTTCATATGAATTATTTTGTGCAACATGCCAATGCCAAAACATTGATTTTAATAGATGAATTTGGAACTGGTACCGATCCTAAGTTTGGCGGCCCAATAGCAGAAGCGGTGCTCGAGGTATTGAATCGTAAAAAAGTGAGAGGGGTTATTACTACCCATTATTCTAATTTAAAAAATTTCGCGAACAGTACCGATGGCATTCAAAATGCCTCTATGTTATTCGATCAAGTGGAGATGAAGCCTTTTTATCAGCTCGAAATGGGCTTACCAGGAAGTTCTTATGCCTTTGAAATTGCCCAAAAGATAGGCTTACCAGCTGCTTTATTAAATAGTGCCAAACAAAAAATTGGACACCAACAAAAAAAGGTGGATACTTTATTAGCCGATTTAGAAAGAGAGAAAAAAGAAATGGCCATCAAACAAAATGAAATGTCCATTCAAACTCGAAAACTGAATCAATTAGTACTCGAAAACCAGCAAACAAAAGATTTCTTTGATACTAATAAAAAGAAAATTTTAAAGGAGGCGAAGGTAGAAGTTGATCAATTAATTAAATCGGCAAATAAATTAGTCGAAAACACCATTGCCGATATTAAATCGGTAAAGGCAGATAAAGAAGCAACTAAGAAAATAAGAAATCAATTTGAAACGGCTGCTATAGAAATTGTTAAAAAGGCTGAACCCATTGTTATTCCTGAAAAATCAAGCGAATCAAATCAAAAAATAAAAGTAGGCGATTGGGTGGTTTATGGCGAAGATCAAATGTTAGCCGAGGTGCTTTCTATTCAAAAAAACAAAGCGGAATTGGCCATTGGCGATCTACATACTTGGATTTTGCTGAGCAAATTACAGCTTACTATCAATCGCACAAAAAAAGTGGTCAATCAGTCTGCCTTTTCAAATGTAATGGCTAGCTCGGCTAATCAATTTCAGCCGCAAATAGATATTAGGGGCGCAAGGGGCGAAGAAGCACTCTGGGAAGTAGAAAAATTCTTAGACAAAGCCATCATGTTAAATTATTCAGAAATTAGAATACTACATGGAAAAGGGGATGGCATACTCAGAAAGTTAATTAGAGAATACCTGAAAAAATATGAAGTGGTTTCATCTGTTGCCAGCGAACATGTTGAATTTGGAGGCGATGGAATTACAATTGTAAACTTGCGTTAAAGCCAATATATCATTAAATTAGCTTTATCAAATAAATCGAAAATTATATACATGATAAATAAAGTTGTTAAAGATGCAGATACCGCCATCAAAGACATTCAAAATGGCCAAACGATTATGCTTGGAGGTTTTGGTCTTTGTGGCATTCCTGAAAATTGCATACAAGCATTGTTAAGAAAAAAAGTAAGCGATTTAACTTGTATTTCAAACAATGCGGGTGTAGATGATTTTGGAATTGGTTTACTATTACAACAACGTCAAGTAAAAAAAATGATTTCTTCTTATGTAGGAGAAAATGTAGAATTTGAAAGACAATTACTTTCTGGAGAATTAGAAGTGGAATTAATTCCACAAGGTACTTTAGCCACTAGGTGTATGGCTGCAGGCTATGGAATGCCTGTAATATATACTCCTGCAGGCGTTGGCACCGAAGTAGCCATTGGAAAAGAAACCAGGGTTTTTAAGGGCAAAGAATATTTAATGGAATATGCATTTGATGCAGATTTTGCCATTGTAAAAGCATGGAAAGGCGATACGGCTGGAAATTTAATTTATAAATCTACTGCTCGAAATTTTAATCCAGTAATGGCCATGGCCGGAAAAATTACCATTGCAGAAGTAGAAATATTAGTACCTGCAGGCGAATTAGATCCAGATCAAATACATACCCCTGGAATCTATGTACATCGGATCTTTCAGGGCAACAACTACGAAAAAAGAATTGAACAAAGAACGGTAAGAACTAAATAAACCACAGCTATGTTAGATAAAAATGGAATCGCAAAAAGAATTGCGAAAGAAGTAAAAGATGGCATGTATGTGAATCTTGGAATTGGTATTCCGACATTGGTGGCTAATTATATTCCGGATGGTATTAATGTGGTTTTGCAATCCGAAAATGGTTTGTTAGGCATGGGTCCATTTCCTTTCGAAGGCGAAGAAGATGCCGATTTAATAAACGCTGGAAAGCAGACGATTACTACACTTGCTGGTTCTTCTATTTTTGATTCGGCCTTGAGTTTTGGAATGATTCGTGCACAAAAAGTAGATTTAACTATTTTAGGTGCCATGGAAGTTTCCGAAAATGGTGATATCGCAAACTGGAAAATTCCAGGTAAAATGGTAAAAGGCATGGGAGGCGCAATGGATTTAGTAGCCTCTGCACAAAATATTATTGTGGCCATGCAACATGTAAATAAAGCAGGTGAATCTAAGCTGTTACCCAACTGTACATTGCCATTAACAGGCGTACATTGTGTGAAAAAAATTGTGACAGAACTAGCAGTATTAGTGGTACTCGAAAATGGCGGATTTCAGCTATTAGAGCGTGCTCCAGGCGTTTCTGTTGCCGAAATTCAAGCTGCTACAGCGGGTAAATTACTCATTGAAGGCGATATTCCCGAAATGCAATTATAAATGTTATTTTTAATAAATAAATAAATAATATCCAATGAAGCTCTCCATTGTCATTCCAATTTTTAACGAGGAAGAAAATATCGATTCTCTTATTAATCGTTTGCGAACAGTGGTTGCGCAAATGCAAATTTCTTGTGAATATATTTTTGTGAATGATGGTAGTAAAGATCATTCTTTTCAATTAATTAAAAACTTAGCACTTGCCGATCCCGCTGTTAAATATATCGATTTTAGTAGGAATTTTGGACATCAAATTGCCGTTTCTGCCGGTTTAGATTTAGCTGCTGGAGACCGCGTAGCCATTATCGATGCCGATTTACAAGACCCACCAGAACTTATCATTGAGATGTTTGCTAAAATGGATGAAGGCTATGAAGTAGTATATGCCAAACGCAATAATCGTAACGGCGAAAGTTGGTTAAAGAAATTTACGGCTAAAGTTTTTTATCGTATTTTAAAAAGTATTACCTCTGTTAAAATTCCTGTAGATACCGGTGATTTCAGAATTATTGATCGTAAAGTGGTGAATGTTTTGAATCAAATGCCAGAACATAATAAATTTTTAAGAGGGCAAATTTCTTGGATTGGATTTAAGCAAACCTATGTTGAATACGATCGCAAGGTACGTCAGGCTGGATCAACTGGTTATACCTATAAAAAAATGATTCGTTTAGCCTTAGACGGAATCACTTCATTTTCTAATTTTCCACTTAAGGTTGCTAGTATTTGTGGCTTTGTGGTATCCGGTATTGCATTTATAGTCATGATTTACGCTTTGTATTCGAGGTATATTAGCAAAGATTATGTTGAAGGCTGGACTTCTACAATCATTAGCGTATTGTTCTTAGGCGGAATCCAATTGATTTCGATAGGAATTATTGGAGAATATATATCGCGTTTAAGTGAAAACGCACGCAACAGACCATTGTATATTATCAACGAAACGAATATAAAAAAGGAAGCATAATTCCAAAAAAAAAGTTCAACGATTGTTGAACTTTTTTTTGGAATTATATTTTGATTAAAAATCATCATCATCAAACTCGTCGAAGTCGTCTTCGAACTCATCAATTTCATCTATAGGCAATTCAAATTCATCTTCATCGTCTGCAATTTTTGATTGAATTGGATTTGTTTCAATCTTAGCAGATGGCTTAGCAGCCTTTGTTTTAGGCGCTTTGGTTGATTTAGTGTCGATTGCTTTTTTAGGGCTTTTCATTTTATGCTTTTCAATTTATTATTAACACTAAGTTATTAAAATACTTTTAAACTCTCCAAATTTATTTTATTTTTCGGAAGATTCATCTTCTTCATTATTATCTGTATTGATATCTTCTTCGTCGAAACCATCCACATCATTATCTGTTTCTTCCGCTATAATTTCTTCCATATTTTCTGGGCTTAAGTCCATATCGTCTGCTAAAGTTTCGTCATTAAATTCTTGGGCAATCATGGCATCAAGTGCATCATCTGCCGTATTGGTTTCCATTGATTCTAAGGCTGCTATTTCTTCATTTGAAATTGGCTCTGCCGCTCCAACCATTGATTCTTCTGGATTAATGGTATTATCAAAGCTATGTAAATCTTTTAGTTGTGGTAAATCTCTAGGTGTTTTTAAACCAAAATGATCCATAAAACTTTCGCTTGTTTCGTATAAAATTGGTTTGCCCGGACCACTACTTCTTCCGCTAATCGAAATTAAATCTTTTTCTAATAATTTTTGTACACTATAATCACAATTCACACCTCTAATTAATTCTATTTCGGATTTAGTGATGGGTTGTTTGTAGGCAATAATGGCTAAGGTTTCCATGGCTGCGGTAGATAGCTTTTTCTTTTCTTTATGAATAATGAGCATATTCAGTAAATCATAATAAGCTTTTTTGCTTAAAAACTGATAACCATTACTCATTTCTACTACCTCAAACACAAATTCGTCTGTGCTATATTTTTCTTGAATGGCTGCTAGGCAATCGATAATAGTTTCTTCGGCTATTTCTTCGGTCGTAAAAGCGGTTAAAATAACTTTAATATCATTAACCGTGATACTTTGTTCTGATGCAAATAATAGCGCCTCAATATGTTGCTGTAAATTTTCCAATTTAAAATAATTTAGATGGAGCGAATGTATAAATAATTTGACAATTTGTAAATGAACTATTTAATAAGATATCACTTGTTGCTCCATTTGAGCAGGTAAATCCCTAAATTCATATTGTTGGTTTCGGAGTTGGGGTACAAATCCAGCTTCTTTAATTGCTTCTTGAATGCCATTAGAAGTGAAGCGGTGAGGGGCTCCTGCAGCCGAAACCACATTTTCTTCGATCATTATGGAGCCAAAATCGTTTGCGCCGGCATGTAAGCATATTTGGGCTACTTCTTTGCCAACGGTTAACCATGAAGCCTGAATATTTTCAACATTTGGCAACATAATCCTCGATAAAGCAGTCATTCTAATGTATTCATCGCCAGAAATGGTGTTTTTAATACCCCTAATTCTTTTTAATAGGGTTCCATCATCTTGAAAAGGCCAAGCAATAAAGGCTAAAAATCCTTTGGCATGTGCTGGTTTTTCGGATTGTACTTCTCTAATCCAAGCCAAATGCTCAAATCTTTCGTATATGGTCTCTACATGACCAAACATCATGGTGGCAGAAGTGGTAATATCGAGCTGATGAGCAGCACGCATTACATCTAGCCATTCTCTTCCAGTACATTTTCCTTTTGAAATTAACCTTCTTACGCGGTCATTTAATATTTCGGCACCGGCTCCAGGTAATGAATCGAGTCCTGCTGCTTTTAAAGCTGTCAGCACTTCGGTATGGCTGGCTTTTTCTAATTTGGCAATATGGGCTATCTCTGGCGGGCCTAAAGAATGAAGTTTTAAATTGGGGTAAAGATTTTTCAGTGATTTAAATAAATCAACATAGTAGCTCAAACCTAAGTCGGGATGATGACCTCCTTGCAGTAAAAGTTGTTCGCCACCATAACGAATAGTTTCTTCTATTTTCTCTTTATATTCTTCAATTGTAGTAATGTAGCTTTCTTCGTGGCCTGGCCTTCTGAAGAAATTACAAAATTTACAATTGGCTATACAAACATTGGTGGTATTGAGGTTTCGGTCTATTATCCAAGTAACTTCTTGCTGGTTATGCTTCTTAATTTTTCGAAGTTCGTTAGCCACAAACATTAGATCTGGTGTGCTAGCATGGTGATATAAATGAACACCTTCTTCAATAGTTAGGAATTCAAAATCAAGGGCTTTTTTAAGTAGTTCGCTGGTATTCATTATTTGCAAATATAGGCATTCGTAAAAAAGAATTAATTGGATAAAAAAATTATATTTGATTAACCTTTAAACAACATTTTTATGAAAAAGATTAGTTTTGTAGTGCTTTTATTTTTATTTAGCCTAAGTGCTTGGTCACAAGCAGGATATAAATCATTGTCAGCCTATAAACAAGATCGAGCTACCCTAGTTAAAGATAGTGCTGGTTTAATGTTAAGCGCAGATAATTGGTTTGCAAAAGTGCAATCTGGCGATTATACCTTGTCTGCTATTACAGACGAGACATCACAAATACCAACCTTCTTGCTTAGAAAAAGCACCGATGAAGAGCGTAAAAACTTTTTAGCAAGTAAAGAAAAACGCGGCCCAATCACTTTAGCAGGTTTTACAACTGGCCAACCTTTAATAGACTTTTCGGTTAGCGATTTAAATGGTAAGGTTTTAACCAAAGAAAGTTTCGCGGGTAAAATTTTAGTGATTAATTTTTGGTTTAAAGATGCAGCTCCCAGTAAAGCCGAAATACCTGATTTAAATAAAATTGTAGATCGTTACAAAAATAAAAATATTGCTTTTTTAGCCCCAACATATGATCCTGCAGACGAGGTCAAAGATTTTTTAAAAACCAATCCTTTTAAATATATTATTTGCGCTGATGTTGATGATATGATTATCAATATGAAAATTACGAAATACCCAACCCATGTTATTGTTGATCAAAATGGGGTGGTAAAATTTGTAAGCATTGGTCAAACAGGAAACGTTTTAGAAACATTAATACGAGAAATAGAACAATTATTATAAATGATACCATTCGAGAAGTTTGTTTTACCCAATGGTTTAAGGGTAATAGTGCAGGAAGATCATACCAGCCCAATGGCGGTATTGAATATAATTTATGATGTAGGTGCTAAAGACGAAAACCCAAACCAGACTGGTTTTGCGCATTTATTTGAACACCTCATGTTTGGTGGTTCTGTCAATATTCCATCGTATGATGAGCCTTTACAAAGGGTAGGTGGGGAGAATAATGCATTTACCAATAATGATTTTACCAATTATTATATACAAGTTCCGGCGGTAAATATTGAAACTGCATTTTGGTTAGAATCTGATCGAATGTTGAGTTTAGCATTTTCGGAGAAAAGTCTCGAAGTGCAACGAAATGTAGTAATTGAGGAGTTTAAGCAACGCTATTTAAATCAACCTTATGGCGATGTATGGTTAAAATTAAAACCCTTAGCTTATCAAGTGCATCCATACCAATGGGCTACTATTGGTAAAGAAATTGCACACATCGAAAATGCAAAAATAGCAGATGTTAAAGCATTTTTTGCCAAACATTATAATCCTTCAAATGCAATATTAGTAGTAGCTGGAGCGGTATCTCTAGCCGAAGTAAAAGCATTATGCGATAAATGGTTTAGCCCAATTCCTGCAGGTGAAAAATACCAAAGAAACCTTCCTGAAGAACCAAAGCAAATAGTGGAAAGGACTCAAAAAGTATATGCCAAAGTTCCTACAGATGCTATTTATAAAGCCTTTCACATCGATAGTAGATTGAGTGGAAAATACAATACCGCCGATTTAATTTCAGATATTTTATCTCGAGGAGAGTCGTCTAGATTATATCAAAGTTTAGTCAAGAATAAAAGAATTTTTAGCGACATCAACGCTTATATTTCTGGCGATATTGAACCTGGCTTGTTAATAGTAGAAGGTAAGTTAATGCCTGGAATTACCATGGAGCAAGCAGATGAGCACATTTGGATTGCCTTAGATGAATTAAAAAACGAAAAAGTTCCAGTAAGAGAATTGCAAAAAAACATCAATAAACTTGAATCTTCTTTTGTATTTGGCGAAATGAGTTTGTTAAATAAAGCCATGAATTTAGCCTATTATGAATTAATTGGCGATGCTAATTTGATTAACAATGAACTAGAACAATATCAAAAAATAACAGTTGATTCAATTCAGTTATATGCTAATCAAATATTTCAAAAAGAAAATTGTGCTACCTTATATTACCATAGTCAAAATAATTAATGAAAATAGATAGAACAGTTGCACCTGCTGCATTTGAATTAGAAAATATATCCTTATTACCTGCCCAAGAATACTTGATGTCTAATGGCATGAAGTTGAATTATATCAATGCCGGAACAGAAGATTTAATACGAATCGAATTTATTTTTGATGCTGGAACCAATAGAGAAAATCAAACACTGATTGCCAATGCCTGTAATTTTTTATTGAATGCAGGCACAACAAATTATAGTTCTGTGGAACTCATGGAACAAATAGATTTTTACGGTGCCTATTTTCAGCAAGATGTAACTTTCGATAAAGCCAGCATTACCCTGTATACGCTCAATAAATACCTAAAAGAAACCCTTAAACTTGTTTTAGATATTTTAACAAATTCTGTATTTCCCGAATCAGAAATCAAAACTTATGTAGAAAATACCAAACAAAGATTAGCCATCAATTTAGAAAAGAATGATTTTTTAGCCAAGCGAAACTTTAATCATCTTTTATTTGGAGGCGCTCATCCTTATGGTAAAATGCTTA
>CAIKLP010000075.1 GCA_903828245.1 uncultured bacterium
AACATCGAAATGAAACCTGGTCAAGGTGGTAAGATCGCTAGAGGTGCTGGTACATACGCTCAATTAGCAGCGCGTGACGGTAAGTATGCGATCATTAAAATGCCTTCAGGTGAAACTCGTATGATTTTATCAGAGTGTATTGCAACTATCGGAAAATCTTCAAATTCTGATCACCAAATCGAAAGATTAGGTAAAGCAGGAAGAAACCGTTGGTTGGGTCGCCGTCCAAGAACGAGACCAGTAGCGATGAACCCAGTCGATCACCCTATGGGTGGTGGTGAAGGTAGAGCTTCAGGAGGTCACCCACGTTCTAGAACAGGTGTGTTAGCGAAAGGTTACAAAACTCGCTACAAAAAGAAATCATCGAATCGTTACATCATTGAAAGAAGGAAGAAATAATGGCTCGTTCAATTAAAAAAGGACCTTATATTGATTTTAATCTTGAGAAGAAAGTTGTTGTTATGAACGACGCTAGCAAGAAATCAGTAATTAAAACATGGTCAAGAAGATCAATGATCTCACCAGATTTTGTGGGACATACATTTGCAGTTCATAATGGTAATAAATTTATTCCTGTTTACGTAACTGAAAACATGGTTGGACATAAATTAGGAGAATTCTCCCCAACCCGTACATTCAGAGGACATTCAGGTGATAAAAAGAAATAAGAAGTAACATGGAAGCTATCGCAAAATTAAATGATTGTCCAACCTCACCACGTAAAATGCGTTTGGTTGTAGATTTAATCAGAGGACAAAAAGTAGAAAATGCTTTACATATTCTAAAGTACAACACTAAAGAAGCTTCACAACGCGTGGAGAAACTTTTGCTTTCTGCCATTGCAAATTGGCAAGCAAAAAACGAAGGTGTTCGTATGGAAGAAAGCGAATTATATGTGAAATCTGTTATGGTTGACGGTGGTCGTCAATTGAAAAGATTACGCCCTGCTCCGCAAGGAAGAGGAAACCGTATCCGTAAAAGATCAAATCACGTGACATTAGTTGTAGACAGTAAAATATCAGAAACCAAGAACTAACTAGAAATGGGACAAAAAGTAAATCCAATAGGATATAGATTAGGAATCATTAAAGGTTGGGATTCTAATTGGTTCGGTGGAAATCACTATGCTGATAAATTAGTTGAAGACGAAAAGATTCGTAAATATATTATGGCTCGTATCTCCAAGGGAGGTATTGCTAAGATCGTAATTGAGCGTACTTTAAAACGCATCACTATTACTATTCACACTGCACGTCCAGGTATCGTTATCGGTAAAGGCGGACAAGAAGTGGATAAGATCAAAGAAGAGTTAAAGAAAATTACCAAAAAAGATGTTCAAATCAACATCTTTGAAATTAAACGTCCAGAATTAGACGCTCAGTTAGTAGCAGATGGCGTTGCAAAACAATTAGAGGCAAGAATCTCTTTCCGTCGTGCAATGAAAACATCAATTGCATCTACTATGCGTATGGGCGCTGAAGGTATCAAAATCATGACTTCTGGTCGTTTAGGTGGAGCAGAGATGGCTCGTTCTGAACAATACAAAGACGGAAGAGTGCCTTTGCATACTTTAAGAGCAGACATTGATTATGCATTAGCAGAAGCTTTGACTACTTATGGTAAGATTGGTATTAAAGTGTGGATTTGTAAAGGTGAAGTTTACGGTAAACGTGATCTTTCTCCAAACATCGGATCTTCTGCAAATACTAAATCAAGAACAGAAGGTGGTGCTGGAGATCGTCCAGACAGAAGAGATAACAGAGGTGGCGACAAACGCGATAATAGAGGTTCTGGTGATAGAAGAGGTGGTGGAGCAGCTGGAAACAGAGGCGGTGCAACAAAAAGAACTAACAGTAAATAATTAGAGGATTCTTAAAGGGAATAAAAAGGTAAAGTTATGTTACAACCAAAAAGAACGAAATTTAGAAAGATGCAGAAGGGCAGAATGAAAGGTAACGCCAAAAGAGGTGCTACACTTGCATTCGGTTCATTCGGAATCAAATCGTTAGAAGATTGCTGGATTACAAGTCGTCAAATTGAAGCGGCTCGTATTGCAGTTACACGTTTCATGAAAAGAGAGGGTCAAGTTTGGATCCGTATCTTCCCAGACAAACCAGTAACTAAAAAGCCAGCTGAAGTACGTATGGGTAAAGGTAAAGGTGCTCCAGAATATTGGGTAGCAGTTGTTAAGCCTGGACGCATGATTTTCGAAGCAGAAGGTGTTTCATTGGAAGTTGCAAAAGAGGCTTTGCGCCTTGCAGCACAAAAACTTCCGGTAGCAACTAAGTTTGTCGTAAGAAGAGATTATACAGAAGCATAATTAGCAATTCATGGAATCTTGGCTCAGGATTCCCGCTGAAATAAAAACAAAAAGAGATGAAATACGCAGAAATAAAAGAACTCTCAATAGAAGAGATTAAAGTAAGGATAAAAGAAGAAAAGGGGAACTTAACAAAGTTGAAATTCAGCCATGCTGTATCAGCTGTTGAAAACCCTATGGTTATTCGTACTTTAAGAAAAACAATCGCTCAATTAAATACAGAATTGAAACAACGCGAGTTAACAACTAGCGCAGAATAATTTTGTAAAATGTCTCAGGAAATGGAAGAAACAAGAAAATTAAGAAAAACGAGAATCGGGCAAGTGGTTAGCAACAAAATGGAGAAATCTGTTACGGTAGCAATCGAGCGTAAGGTGAAACACCCGATCTATGGCAAGTTCGTAAAAACTACGAACAAATTTATGGCTCATGACGAGAAAAACGAATGTAATATCGGTGATACGGTTAGCATTATGGAAGTTCGTCCGCTTAGTAAAAATAAGCGTTGGAGAGTAGTTGAAATTTTAGAAAGGGCTAAATAATCATGATACAGCAAGAATCAAGACTTACAGTAGCAGATAATAGCGGAGCTAAAGAAGTATTATGCATCCGTGTATTAGGTGGAACAGGTAAGAGATACGCATCAGTAGGCGATAAGATCGTTGTTACTGTAAAACATGCAATTCCTTCTGGAAATATCAAGAAAGGAACAGTTTCTAAAGCAGTAATTGTTAGGACTAAAAAAGAAGTACGTCGTAAAGATGGTTCTTATATTCGTTTCGATGATAACGCAGCCGTGTTATTAAATGCAAACGACGAACCAAGAGGTACACGTATTTTTGGCCCAGTAGCTAGAGAGTTGCGTGAAAAACAATTCATGAAAATTGTTTCATTAGCACCGGAGGTATTATAATCATGGAAAGAAAATATAACACACAGACTAAATTGAAAATCCGTAAAGGGGATACTGTAAAAGTGATCGCTGGAGATTCAAAAGGTCAATCAGGAAAAGTATTAAGTGTGAGCTTAGCGAAAAACACCGTTCTTGTAGAAGGCATCAATATGGTATCTAAACATACTAAACCAAATGCAAAAAACACAGAAGGTGGCATCGTGAAAATGGAAGCTCCAGTAAACGTTTCTAATGTAATGCTAATAGATCCTGCATCTGGTAAACCTACTAGAGTTGGAAGAAAAGCAAATGCAGAAGGAAAATTAGAAAGATTTGCAAAAAAATCAGGGGAGGTGATAAAATAATGGCTTACGAACCAAGATTAAAAGCGGCTTACAAAAAAGAAATCATTTCTTCTTTGAAAGATAAATTTCAGTACAAAAGCATTATGCAAGTACCGAAATTGATGAAAATCTGTATCAACCAAGGTGTTGGTGCTGCCGTTTCAGATAAAAAATTAATTGACAACGCAGTAGAGGAAATCACAATGATTACGGGTCAACGCGCAGTTGCTACCAAATCAAAGAAAGATATCTCGAACTTTAAATTGCGTAAAGCGGTACCAGTTGGTGTTCGTGTAACACTTCGTGATAATCAAATGTATGAGTTTCTAGACAGATTAATCTCTGTTGCTTTACCTCGTATCCGTGATTTCAAAGGTATCAACGATAAAGGTTTTGATGGACGCGGTAACTACACTTTAGGTGTTACTGAGCAAATCATCTTCCCAGAGATCGATATTGATAAAATCAACAAGATCACAGGTATGGATATTACATTCGTTACCAATGCGGAAACAGATAAAGAAGCTTTAGAATTATTAAAAGAGTTTGGTTTACCATTTAAAAATCAAAATAATAACTAAGTAAAATGGCTAAAGAAGGTTTAAAAGCGCGCGAAGCAAAGCGTCAGAGATTAGTTGATAAATATGCTCAAAAAAGAGCTGATTTGAAGGCTGCCGGAGATTTCCAAGGATTAGATAAATTGCCAAAAAACTCTAGCCCTGTTCGTTTACACAACCGTTGTAAATTGACTGGTCGTCCAAGAGGTTATATGCGTCAATTTGGCATCTCAAGGGTTACTTTTAGAGAAATGGCATTAGCTGGAAAGATCCCAGGAGTGACAAAATCTAGCTGGTAAGCAATAAAAAGGAACAAATTATAGGTATAGGTCAAAAATATTCATATCTTTGCCCTCCGCTAAAAATTGAAATTAATTAAGTAGAATTAAAAATAAAATGACTACAGATCCAATAGCAGATTATCTTACAAGAGTAAGGAATGCCATCAAGGCCAACCATCGGGTTGTCGAAATTCCTGCATCTAATATCAAAAAGGAAATCACGAAAGTGCTTTTTGATAAAGGATATATTGCGAATTACAAGTTTGAAGATGCAGGTATTGACAGCAGCATTAAAATTGCTTTGAAATACCATCCGATTACTAAAACTTCGGCAATCAGGAAACTCCAAAGAATCAGTAAACCTGGTTTAAGATCATATTCTGGTACCGCAACGATGCCAAGAGTATTGAATGGTTTAGGAATCGCAATCATCTCTACCTCAAAAGGTGTGATGTCTGACAAAGAAGCAAGACTTCAAAATGTTGGTGGCGAAGTATTATGTTACATATATTAATTAGGAGGACGAAAAAATGTCAAGAATTGGAAAATTACCTATAGCCTTGCCACAAGGCGTAGAATTAACAGTTTCTCCTGAAAATGTAGTAACTGTTAAAGGTCCTAAAGGATCATTAACGCAAGCAGTAGATAAAGATATCATTGTTAAAGTAGAAGAGGGACAGATTATTGTTGCTCGTCCTACGGAACAAAAGAGACATAAAGCATTGCATGGTTTATACCGTTCTCTAGTAAATAACATGGTAGTTGGAGTAACACAAGGTTATAAAGTAACGCAAGAATTAGTAGGTGTAGGTTACCGTGCTACCAACCAAGGTAATACTTTGGATATGGTATTGGGTTATTCTCACCATTTTGTGTTCGAATTACCTCAAGAAATTAAGGTTACTACAACTGCAGAAAAAGGGCAAAACCCAACTATTATTTTAGAAAGTATAGACAAGCAGTTAATTGGTCAAGTTGCCGCTAAGATTAGATCTTTAAGAGCTCCAGAACCATATAAAGGTAAAGGTATCAAATTTGCTGGTGAGGTGTTGAGAAGAAAAGCAGGTAAGTCAGCAGCTAAAAAATAATTAAGAAGAGTCATGGGAAAAAATAAGTCTTCAAGAAGATTAAGAATCAAAAAAGGTATCAGAATTGCCATCAGTGGTACACCTGAAATGCCTAGACTTTCTGTGTACAGAAGTAATAAAGCAATTTACGCTCAAGTAATTGATGATTTAAACGGAAAAACTTTAGCATTTGCATCTAGCGCGAAAAACGCGGTAGCGACAGATTTGAACAAAGTTGACCAATCAAAAGCGGTAGGCATATTAATTGCAGAAAAAGCAAAAGCTGCTGGTATAGAAAAAGTTGTTTTCGACAGAAACGGTTATTTATATCACGGTAGAATTAAATCTTTAGCAGAAGGTGCTAGAGAAGGTGGTTTACAATTCTAAAAATCAGAAAATGTCAACAGCAAATATAAAAAGAGTAAAAACTACTGATATTGAATTAAAAGACAAATTAGTAAGTATTCAGCGTGTAGCTAAAGTTACTAAAGGTGGTCGTACATTCAGTTTTTCTGCAATCGTAGTGGTTGGAGATGAAAATGGAGTAGTAGGATTTGGTTTAGGAAAAGCGAAAGAAGTAACCGAAGCAATTGCTAAAGGTATCGACGATGCGAAAAAGAATTTAATAAAAGTGCCAATTCACAAAGGTACTGTACCTCACGAGCAATATGGTAAATATTCTGGTGGATACGTATTCTTGAAACCAGCTTCACACGGAACAGGTGTAATTGCAGGTGGTGCAATGCGTGCAGTATTAGAAAGCGCTGGAGTTACAGACGTTTTGGCTAAGTCAAAAGGTTCTTCAAATCCACATAACGTGGTAAAAGCAACAGTAGCTGCATTAGCTAATATGAGAGATGCAATTACAGTAGCTCAACATAGAGGTGTTTCTTTAAATAAAGTATTTAACGGTTAAGAAATTATGTCGAAGATAAAAATTACACAGACCAAAAGTGTCATAGACAGAAGCCTTAGACAAAAGAAAACAATGTTTGCTTTAGGTTTAAGAAAAATGAATCAGACTGTTGAAGTAGAAGCAACTCCTCAAATTTTAGGAATGGTTGCAAAAGTTAATCATCTGATCAAAGTAGAAAATAGTTAATTGTTTTAGCCATTAGGCATAGATTCAACGAAAATGAAATTAAATAATTTAAAACCAGCTATAGGGGCAGTAAAAAGCAGCAAGCGTATTGGTAGAGGAACAGGATCAGGAAGAGGCGGAACCTCAACACGTGGACATAAAGGTGCTGGATCTCGTTCAGGAAATTCAAGTAAGGTTGGTTTCGAAGGTGGTCAAATGCCATTACAACGTCGTATTCCTAAGTTTGGATTCAAAAACATTAACCGCATAGAGCATACAGGTATTAACCTTGATGTTTTACAAGGTTTGATCGAAAAATATAATTTAACAGTAATTGATTTAGAAGTTTTAAGAACACATGGTCTTGCATCTAAAAATGATTTAGTTAAAATTTTAGGTCGTGGAGAATTAAAAGCGAAGATTGAAGTAAAAGCACATGCATTTACTGCAACTGCAAAAGCAGCAATTGAAGCACTAGGTGGATCAACCGTAACTATCTAAATTCATGAAGAGATTTATAGCTACATTAACTAATATTTTTAAAATCGAAGACTTAAGAGTTCGTATTATTAATACAATTCTTTTGTTATTGATTTACCGTGTAGGCTCTTTTATCGTGTTGCCAGGAGTTGATCCTAATTTAATTGGAACAAAAACGCAAGACGGTATTTTAGGTTTATTAAATATGTTTGCTGGAGGTTCGTTTTCTCGTGCCTCTGTATTTGCTTTAGGTGTAATGCCATATATCTCTGCTTCCATTGTGGTACAGTTGTTTGGAATTGTGATTCCATACTTCCAACGCTTACAAAAAGAAGGGGAAAGTGGTAGGAAAAAAGTAAATCAAATTACCAGATACTTAACCATTTTTATTACAGCTGGTCAAGCAATCGGTTATGTTAAAACACAAGTACCACCAGAGGCAATCATGCTTGATTCATTCTTGTTCTCTTTATCTTCTATTTTAATTTTAACAACTGGAACCATGTTCGTGATGTGGTTAGGAGAAAGAATTACAGATAAAGGTTTAGGAAATGGTATTTCTTTAATTATTATGATTGGTATTATTGCACAATTGCCTTTAGCATTCTCTTCTGAATTAGTTTCTAGAATGGGTATGAATGGTGGTGGTTTAATTCCTTTCATTATTGAATTAGCAGCATTGGCTTTCGTAGTTATTCTAGTAATATTATTAGTGCAAGGAACAAGAAAAATTCCTGTTCAATACGCTAAAAGAATTGTTGGAAATAAACAATACGGTGGTGTTCGTCAATACATCCCATTAAAAGTAAATGCAGCTGGTGTAATGCCAATCATTTTTGCACAAGCCATTATGTTCATTCCAGGAACAATGGCATCTTTCTTACCAGAATCAAGTTTTGCACAATGGATGGGTCCTAATTTAGGTAACCCGATGTCATTATCTTATAATTTATTATTCGCGTTTTTAATCATCGCCTTCACTTATTTCTACACTGCTATTACCGTAAATCCTACGCAAATGGCAGATGATATGAAACGTAATGGTGGCTTTGTACCCGGTATTAAACCAGGCAGAAAAACAGGTGAATTTATTGATGGAGTTATTTCTCATATTACTTTACCAGGATCTATCTTCTTAGCAATTGTGGCTATTATGCCTTCGATCGCAGTAATGGTAGGTATCAATAGTCAGTTCGCAAATTTTTATGGCGGAACATCTTTGTTGATTATGGTTGGGGTAGTATTAGATACTTTACAACAAATTGAAAGTCATTTATTAATGCGTCACTATGATGGATTAATGAAAACTGGAAGAATAAAAGGTCGCACACCAGCGGGTGCTGCAGCAGTATAATATGCGCGTTATTGTATGATTACTTACAAAAGCGCAGAAGAAATTGAATTAATTAGAGAGAGTTCTTTACTTGTTGGCAAAGCCTTAGCAGAGGTTGCAAAAATAATTCGACCAGGTATTACACCTTTAGAATTAGACAGAAGAGCGGAAGAGTTTATCCGCGATTCAAATGCAATCCCAGCGTTTAAAGGTTACGGAGATTTTCCAAATACATTATGTATTTCATTGAACGATGTAGTTGTTCACGGAATCCCTTCTTCAAAAGCACTGATCGACGGTGACATTGTTTCTGTTGATTGTGGTGTTTTGAAAAACGGATATTATGGTGATTCAGCTTATACATTTGAAATCGGTGAAGTACCAGCTGCCATAAAGCAGTTGTTAATGGTAACAAAGGAAAGTTTATACAAAGGAATTGAAAAGGCGATAGAGGGAATGAGAATTGGTGATGTGGGTTTCGCTGTTCAAGAACATGCAGAAAAATTTGGTTACGGGGTTGTACGAGAAATGGTCGGTCACGGAATAGGAAAAAATCTACATGAAAAACCAGAAGTTCCGAATTATGGAAAAAGAGGCGCCGGAATTAAATTAATGGAAGGTTTAGTGATTGCCATTGAACCCATGATCAATTTAGGAAAAGCACCCATTTTTCAAGATAATGATGGATGGGCAATAAGAACAAAAGACGGTAAAGTATCCGCTCATTTTGAGCATACCATTGCAGTTAAAAAAGGAAAAGCAGATATACTTTCCTCATTTGAGTTTGTAGAAGAAGTATTAAATAAAAAATAAAATTAATGGCGAAACAAGCCTCCATAGAACAAGATGGTGTAATTAGAGAAGCATTGTCAAACGCAATGTTTAGGGTCGAGTTGGAAAACGGACACGAAATAATTGCACACATTTCAGGAAAAATGAGAATGAATTATATTAAAATTCTTCCTGGAGATAAAGTAAAATTGGAGTTGTCGCCATACGATTTATCGAAAGGCAGAATTACTTATCGATACAAATAATTAAGCTAGTAATAGCAAATAAAAAAAGGATTAAAAAATTATAAAATAGCTAAAGATGAAAGTTAAAGCATCAATCAAAAAGAGAAGCGTAGATTGTAAAATCATTAGACGCAATGGAAAGCTTTACGTGATAAACAAGAAGAACCCTAAGTACAAACAACGTCAGGGATAATCCATTAATTAAAAAAAAAATAAAATAGGTCGCTAAGAAATATAAATTAACAAATGGCAAGGATCGCAGGTATTGATTTACCAAAAAACAAAAGAGGAGAAATAGGTTTAACATACATTTATGGTGTTGGCCGTTCTACTGCACAACGTATTTTAAAAGAAGCAGGTATTGATTTCAATACGAAGGTTCAAGAATGGTCGGATGATCAATTGACAGCTATTCGTAATATCATCAATGATCAAATTAAAGTGGAAGGTGCACTTCGTTCAGAAGTTCAATTAAACATTAAACGTTTGATGGATATTGGATGTTACAGAGGTTTACGTCACAGAAAAGGACTTCCAGTGCGTGGTCAAAGAACTAAGAACAACTCTAGAACTCGTAAGGGTAAACGTAAGACAGTTGCAGGTAAGAAAAAAGCAACTAAGTAATCGTAATTAATTATGGCAAAGACAGGTAAAAAAGTTACTAAAAAAAGAGTAGTAGTGGTTGAACCAATTGGTGAGGCACACATTAGCGCTACTTTTAACAATATCATTATTTCATTAACCAACACACAGGGTCAAGTTATTTCTTGGGCATCTGCTGGTAAAATGGGATTCAAAGGTTCAAAGAAAAACACTCCTTATGCAGCCCAAATGGCAGCAGGCGAATGTGCTAAAACGGCACATGATCTTGGCTTAAGAAAAGTAGAGGTTTTTGTTAAAGGACCAGGTTCGGGACGTGAGTCGGCTATCCGTACCATTCAAAACTCTGGAATAGAAGTGACGCTTATTAAAGACATCACTCCACTTCCACATAATGGATGTCGTCCTCCGAAAAAGAGAAGAGTATAATTGAATGACAATAAAATGTGGTATTCGAAAGAACATCACATTTTGTTTATTTAAAAAGATAATATAGTTATACTGAATACCGAGGTGGTATTCAGCTAAGAGTAACTAAAACAACAAATAATGGCAAGATACACAGGACCAAAATCGAAAATCGCTCGTAAGTTTCGTGAAGCAATTTACGGACCAGACAAAGCGTTAGAAAGAAAAAATTATCCACCAGGACAACATGGTTTGTCTAAGAAGCGTGGTAAACAATCTGAATATGCTATCCAGTTAATGGAAAAGCAAAAAGCTAAATACATCTATGGTGTATTAGAAAAACAGTTCGAAAACTTATTCGGCAAAGCACATCGTAAGCATGGTATTACCGGTGAAAACTTATTGAAATTTTTAGAGGCTCGTTTAGATAACACTGTTTACCGTTTAGGTATTGCAGGTTCTCGTCGTGCAGCTCGTCAATTAGTTTCTCATAAGCACGTTTTAGTGAATGGTGATATTGTAAATATTCCATCGTACACTTTGCGTCCAGGAGATGTTATTTCTGTTAGAGAGAAATCAAAAGCGTTAGAAGCGATCAACGAAGCAGTAGCAACTACAAGAGTAGCAAAATACTCTTGGTTAGCATTTGACAGTGCAGCAATGTCAGGAACGTTCCTTTCTATGCCTGATCGTGCAGATATTCCAGAGAACATCAAAGAACAATTAATTGTCGAGTTGTACTCTAAATAATTTTTATTAGCATAAAAAACAATAGCTCAAAAGGCTAAACAATTAAAAGATTAATATAACATTTAAACATAAATTAATGGCCATATTAGCATTCCAAAAACCGGATAGAGTAATTATGCAGAAATCAACAGATTTCGATGGATCGTTTGAATTTCGTCCATTGGAGCCAGGTTTCGGTATAACTATCGGTAATGCATTAAGAAGAATTTTACTTTCTTCGCTTGAGGGTTACGCTATTACATCAGTAAAGTTCTCTGGGGTTTCTCATGAGTTCTCTACCATTAAAGGTGTAGTAGAAGATGTTACGGACATCATCCTTAACTTGAAGCAAGTACGTTTCAAGAAAACTGGCGATAGCGGCGACTCTGAAAAAATATTCGTTGTTATTAAAGGTCAAGACGCTTTCAATGCAGGCGACATCACTAAGTTTTCTAATAACTTTACGGTTTTAAACCCCGATTTAGTTGTTTGCAATATGAATCCAAGTATTACTTTAGAAATGGAAATTTCTGTTTCAAAAGGTAGAGGATACATTGCTGCAGAAGAAAATAAAAACGAAAATGCCAATGTAGGTGTAATCGCAATCGATTCAATTTACACACCAATTAAAAATGTTAAATACAGCATTGAAAATTACCGTGTAGAGCAAAAAACAGATTACGAAAAACTAATCATTGATATTTCTACTGATGGATCTATTCATCCAGAAGAAGCGTTAAAAGAAGCAGCTAAAATTTTGATTCAACACTTTATGTTGTTCTCAGACGAGCGTATCATGTTAGAGACGCAAGCGAAAGAGCAAACAAATGAAGTAGACGAAGAAATTTTACACATGCGTAAGATTCTTAAAACTGAATTAGTAGATATGGATTTATCGGTAAGAGCATTGAATTGCTTGAAAGCTGCTGATATTCGCACATTGGCTGATTTAGTAACTTATGATGTTGCTGACATGTTGAAATTCAGAAACTTTGGTAAAAAATCATTGACTGAAATTCAAGAGTTAGTAAAATCAAAAGGATTATCTTTCGGTATGAACCTTTCGAAATTTAAATTAGACGAAGAATAAAAATTCCGGTCGAACGCAAGTTCGATTTAACTAAATGTTAACTATGCATAAATCCTCCGCTCAGACGGAACGGTATGCAGCAATAAAAAGAAAATGAGACACGGTAAGAAAATTAACCACTTAGGCAGAACAACACCACATAGAAAAGCAATGCTTGCGAATATGGCTTGTTCTTTAATTTTACACAAACGCATTACAACAACAGTTGCAAAAGCAAAAGCATTGCGTACTTATGTAGAGCCTTTGTTAACAAAATCAAAAGACGATAGCACAAATTCTAGAAGAGTTGTATTTAGCTACTTACAAGATAAAGATGCTATTACTACTTTATTCAGAGAGATCGCAGTGAAAATTGCAGATAGACCAGGAGGATACACTCGTATCATTAAAACGGGTAATAGAATTGGTGATAATGCGGATATGTGTTTTATTGAATTAGTAGATTATAATGAATTAATGCTTTCATCTAAAGCAGGTAAAACTGAAAAAGCAACCACTCGTCGTGGTCGCGCTAAGAAAAAAGCAGACGAACCAGCGGCAGTAGCAGCTCCAGTTGTAGCAGATGCTCCAGCAGAAGAAGTTACTCCAGCAGAAGAAATTACACCTGCAACGGAGGAATCAAGTTCAACAGAAGAATAATTTTTCCAAATATTTTAAAAGCCGCGATACCCTCGCGGCTTTTTTTTTGATAGTTTAATTAAATATGGCGGTCAATTATTTTTTTTATTCATTTCTTAATCGCATTTTTAATCTTTGCTAAAAAAACAATAAATGAACCGCATCATCCTATTATTTGCTACCATTGCCACCATATTTTCTTCATGTTCGACAGAATTTGATGTAACGGCACCCTATAAAGAAATTCCAGTAGTTTTCGGAATTCTCAATAAAGACGAGGCCGTTCAATATATTAAAATTAATAAGGCCTATCTGAACGACGAAGGTAGTGCCATCCTTGCAGGTTCGGTGCCCGATTCAAATATTTATCCATATCCAATTGAAGCAAAATTGTACGCAAGTTATACGCCATTAACAGATTCGAATATCAAATACATCGATAGTGTTGTTTTAGACACCGTTCATTTAAATAAAGAGGCGGGTAGTTTCAATGCCAATAATATTTTTTACAAAACACCGGCCGGCTTTAAAGTTAAATATGCAATCATAAACAGAGACACTACTTGGGCTAACTACCAAATTGTAGTGAGAAGAAAATCGGATGGTAAATTAATTGCCAAATCACGCACGCCCATTGTCGCAGATTTTTTATTCAGTGGCACGCAAAACGAAGTGAAATTATATAATCGTTTCACTAAAATTTATTTGAACCATACCTTCAATTGGAATGGCGCTATCAATGGAAAAATGTATACTACTTTTTTACGATTTAAGTTTAGAGAAGTAGACGATTTAGTTGGCACTTCCGAAGAAAAATTTGTAGACATGCCGCTGTTTGAAAATATCAAAACAAGTAATTCAACTGGTACTTCAAAGATTTCTTATACTTTGTCGGGCGAAGCATTCTTTACTTATTTACAAGCCAAATTAGACCCGCTCACGAGCCCATCTGCTCGCAGAGAATACATTGCACCGCTTGAACTTCATTTTAACGTAGCGGGCGAGGAATTGACTAAATACATAGAAATAAATAATGGTTCGGGAGGCTTAAACGATATCCGTCCAGAGTATAGCAACGTGGAAGGCGGATTAGGTATTTTCTCTAGTCGCATGGGCAAGGTCTTTAACCAATTAAATAAAACGAATTTAAGTCAAGATGCTATTTATGCTTTAAAAGAAGGTGACATTACGGGTCGCGGAGCCGGAACCGCAAACGACTTAGGTTTTAGGTAAGCCATCAATGCCAATGGCATTCAATTTATGACAAAACGACATCCAAAAATGTCGTTTTTTTCATTTATAGGGCAATAATATCGGAAAAACAGTCAGTTTTTTGGATTGGCACAAGCATTGTATATCAATAAGAAATTGAACAAAATAAATTCAACAATATGTCAAAAATTATCGGAATCGATTTAGGAACAACAAACTCATGCGTTGCCGTAATGGAAGGAAATGAGCCAGTAGTTATTCCAAATTCAGAAGGAAAAAGAACAACACCATCTATCGTGTCATTTGCAGATAATGGGGAACGTAAAATTGGTGATCCAGCAAAAAGACAAGCGATTACAAATCCACGTAAAACGATTTATTCAATTAAACGTTTTATGGGAAATTCATTTTCAGAAGTAACAAAGGAATTGGAAAGAGTTCCTTATGCAGTAGTTAAAGGAGATAACAATACACCGCGCGTACAAATTGACGACCGCATGTACACGCCTCAAGAATTATCTGCTATGATTTTGCAGAAAATGAAAAAAACAGCCGAAGATTATTTAGGCTACGAAGTAAAAGAAGCAGTGGTAACTGTGCCAGCTTATTTCAATGATGCACAACGTCAAGCAACCAAAGAAGCGGGCGAAATTGCAGGTTTAATTGTTCGTAGAATTATCAACGAACCGACTGCAGCTGCACTAGCTTATGGTTTTGATAAATCACAAAAAGACATGAAGATTGTGGTATTCGACTGTGGTGGTGGAACACACGATGTGTCGGTATTAGAATTAGGTGGTGGTGTGTTTGAAGTAAAATCTACCGACGGTGATACACACTTAGGTGGTGATGACTTTGACCATGTAATTATTGATTGGTTAGCTGCAGAATTTAAAGCAGAAGAAAACATCGACTTGAAAAAAGATCCGATGGCTTTACAACGCTTAAAAGAAGCAGCTGAAAAAGCGAAGATCGAATTATCATCTACTACGCAATCAGAAATTAATTTACCTTATGTAACTGCAGTTGATGGTGTACCTAAACATTTAGTGCGCACTTTAACCAGAGCAAAATTTGAATCATTAGCTGATTCATTAATCAAGCGTACCATCGAACCTTGTAAATCTGCATTGAAAAATGCTGGTTTATCTACCTCAGATATCGACGAAGTAATTTTAGTAGGAGGTTCAACACGTATACCAGCGATTCAAGAAGCAGTAGAAAAATTCTTTGGTAAAGCACCTTCAAAAGGAGTAAATCCAGACGAAGTAGTAGCGATTGGAGCGGCTATTCAAGGTGGCGTATTAACCGGTGATGTAAAAGATGTCTTATTATTAGACGTTACACCGCTTTCTTTAGGTATCGAAACCATGGGTGGTGTGTTTACTAGATTAATTGAATCTAATACCACAATTCCTTCTAAAAAATCGGAAGTGTTTTCAACTGCATCAGATCAACAACCATCGGTAGAAATCCATGTATTACAAGGAGAGCGCCCTATGGCAAATCAAAACAGAACCATTGGTCGTTTCCATTTAGATGGTATACCACCAGCTCCTAGAGGCGTGCCTCAAGTAGAAGTTACTTTTGATATTGATGCAAATGGTATTTTAAATGTAAGCGCAAAAGATAAAGGAACAGGCAAAGAGCAAAAAATTCGCATCGAAGCAAGTTCTGGATTATCTGATGAAGATATCAAAAAAATGAAACGCGAAGCAGAAGAAAATGCAGAAGTAGATCGTAAAACAAAAGAAGAAGCAGATTTAATCAACGCAGCCGATTCATTGATTTTCACAACAGAAAAACAATTGAAGGAATACGGTGAAAAATTATCTGCTCCAAATAAAGAAGCGATTGAAGCAGCACTTGCCAAATTGAAAGAAGCACATACTGCTAAAAATTTCGAAGAGTTAGCAACAGCACAAGAAGCTTTAAACGCAGCTTGGACAGCAGCTTCGGAAGAATTATATAAAGCAACGCAAGAAGCAGGAGCAGCTGGAGAAAATCCAGGAGCAGGCCCAGAAGCAAGTGCAGACGACAATGTGCAAGATGTAAATTTCGAAGAAGTAAAAGAAGACGAAGCAAAATAATTTGCATCAACAATAACATAAAAAAAGCCTCCGAATTTTCGGAGGCTTTTTTTATTACCAAATTTTAATGCGTTGACTTTCGTCTCGCCAAAGTTTATCGCCCTTTTGAATGTTGAATGCTTTATAAAATTCATCAATATTTACGATAGGTCCATTCACTCTAAATTCACTTGGTGAATGTACATCGCTCATAATTTGTCTTGCTAAATTTTCGGGACGTCTATTCACCATCCATGCATAACCATAGGCTAAGAAGTAACGCTGATCGGCAGTTAAGCCATTAATCATTTCGTTGTTTTTACCTTGTTTGGTTTTTTTGAATGCTTCGTAACCCATTACTACACCACCTAAATCGGCAATGTTCTCGCCTTGTGTCGCTTCGCCATTTACGTGCATGCTATCTAATACTACATAGGCACTGTATTGCGCTACAATGGCTTTTGTTTTTTCAGTAAATTTTTCGCGGTCTTGTTTGGTCCACCAGTCTTTTAGGTTTCCATCTTCGTCATATTGACTGCCTTGGTCATCAAAGCCATGCGTAATTTCGTGTCCAAAAGTAGAACCTCCTATAATGCCATACAAAACAGCATCGTCGGGCATTTGCCCTTCAAAACCTGGTACAATAATATTACAAGCAGGCACTACAATTTCGTTATCTACTGGATTGTAATAAGCATTGTAAGTTTGTGGCGTCATCTCCCATTCTGTTTTATCTACTGGCTTACCATATTTTTGAATACTTCTTTCGAAAGACCATTGGTTAATGTTTTTGATATTTGCTAAATAAGCATCGCGTGTAATTTTAACGCTCGAAAGATCTTTCCATTTATCTGGATAGCCAACTTTCATACTTACTTTTGCTAATTTACTCAAGGCCTTTGTTTTAGTTTCGGCCGACATCCAGCTAAGCGTTTTAATATGATCAGCATAAACGGTTCTGATGTTTTCGCCAATTTCTAATAGTTTTTCTTTGGTACCTTTTGGTAAGTAATTAGCTACATAAATTTGTCCAACTAATTCGCCCAATGCGCCATCTGTTTGCTCTACGATTCTTTTATAGCGTGGTTTTTGGCTTTTAGTGCCAGACATAGTAGTGCTATAAAAATTAAAATTAGCTGTTTCGAAATCTTTGTTTAAATAAGACGCATAATTATTGATGACATTCCAAGTTAAATAGGCTTGCCAATCTGCAATAGTAAATTTAGTTAAGCTTTCTCCTAGCGCGCTAACAAATTCTGGTTGTCCAACAATAATACTATCGACATTTTTTAAGCCATAAATACTTAACATATTTTCGAAAGAAATATTTTTGCTCAACTTGCTTACTTGTGCCACCGACATTTTATTGTAGTTTTTGTATGGATCGCGGGTATCGGCTAATTTTCTGCTCGCTTTAGCCATGGCCGTTTCAATTTGAAAAACAGCTTTCGTTTTTTGGCTTGCATTGTTTTGGTTTTCGCCAATCAATACAAATATATTGGTAATGTGTTTTTGGTATTCGTTGCGAATATTTACCGTTCTGGCATCGCTGTTAAAATAATAGTCGCGCTCTGGCAGGCCTATTCCGCCTTGATATAAAGACACCGCATATTCGCTCGATTTTTTATCGTCTCGGCCCACAAATAAATTAAACAAAGGCGAAACACCAATCTTATTGAGGCTAGCAATATTTTGCACCAAACTTGGAATGTCTTTAATCGCTGCAATTTGATTTAATTCTTCTTGTAATGGCTGAACGCCAAGTTTTTCAATCGTAAGGGTATCCATACCACTTGAATAGAAGTCGCCTATTTTTTGTTCATTGCTACCTTCGGCTGCATCTTTTGTTGCCGCTGCTTTTTGGCAGATAGCAAAAACAGCACTGTTAATCGTATCTTGAATGGTTCTGAAAATACCATTGCTATTTTCGGTACCAGGAATAGGATTGTTTTTAAACCAATTATTATTGGCATAAAGAAAAAAGTTTTCGCCAGCACTTGTGCTGCTGTCTATATGATTGACAATGGGATCGGACGCTTTATCAATTGTTTTTTGAGAACAAGCAGTGATGAATAAAATACTTGCTGCGAATATTATTTTTTTCATAAGATTATTTTAAATATTTAAAGTCTTGACCATTTTTAATCACCAATAAGGATTCGTAAATTAATTGGATCACATTTTCTACGTCTTCTTTATGAATCATTTCTACCGTAGTGTGCATATATCTTAAAGGCAATGAAATCAATGCAGACACTACGCCGTCGTTAGAATAAGCAAAGGCATCGGTATCGGTTCCAGTAGATCTCGAAGAAGCTTGTCTTTGAAAAGGAATGTTATTTTTTTCGGCAGTTTCAATAATTAATTTATTTAAATTTAATTGAACTGCAGGTGCATAAGATACTACCGGGCCTTTACCGCAAGCCAAATCGCCTTGGGTAATTTTACTAATCATTGGCGTGCTGGTATCGTGCGTTACATCAGTAACAATCGCTACATTTGGTTTAATTTTATGTGCAATCATTTCGGCGCCACGCAATCCAATTTCTTCTTGAACCGAATTGACAATATATAAACCGAAGGGTAATTTCTTTTTGTTTTCTTTTAATAACCTGGCTACTTCTGCAATCATAAATCCACCTGCTCTATTGTCTAAAGCCCTGCCCACATAATAGCGATCGTTCAAGGTCATAAATTCGTCTACGAATGTGACCACGCAACCTACATGAATACCTTTTTTCTCTACTTCTTCTTTGCTTATGCAACCGCAATCAATAAAAATATTTTTTAAAGAAGGAGCTTCTTCTTTTTCGCCACTTCTGGTATGAATGGCTGGCCAGCCGAATACGCCATTTACTATACCATGGTCGGTATGAATGTTTACGCGCATCGAAGGCGCAATCTGATGGTCCGAACCGCCATTGCGAATCACATAAATTAAGCCATCGCTGGTAATGTAATTAACATACCACGAAATTTCGTCGGCATGCGCTTCGATCACTACTTTGTAAGGTGCCTTTGGATTAATGATTCCCACGGCAGTGCCATAGTTATCTACATACGTTTCGTCTACTAATGGGCGAATATAATCTAGCCAAATTTTCTGGCCGCTTTTTTCGTAAGAAGTAGGAGAAGCGTTGTTGATGTATTTTTCGAAAAACGCAATCGACTTAGCGGTTGTTACTATTTTTGTTTTGCTTGCGGCTTTAGCTGCAGGCTTAGTGGTAGTTTTTTTTGCCATGAGGGATTTATTTTTTACAATGGAATATTACCATGTTTTTTTCTTGGGTTTTTAACAGCTTTATTTTCTAGCATTTTAAATGCTTTGATTAATTTATTTCTGGTTTCTGAAGGTTCAATTACTTCGTCTACAAAGCCTCTTTCTGCTGCTCTGTATGGGTTTGCGAAGAGGTCTGAGTATTGTTTTTCTTTTTCCAGCCACTTTGCTTGCGAATCGCTTGCTTCCGAAATTTCTTTTTTGAAAATAATTTCTGCGGCACCTTTTGCGCCCATCACGGCAATTTCTGCACTCGGCCAAGCATAATTCATGTCTGCTCCAATATGCTTCGAATTCATTACGTCGTAAGCGCCACCATAGGCTTTTCTGGTAATGACCGTAATGCGAGGAACGGTAGCTTCGCAAAATGCATATAATAGTTTGGCGCCATTGGTGATGATGGCGTTCCATTCTTGGTCGGTGCCTGGTAAAAAACCGGGTACATCTTCAAATACCAATAATGGAATATTAAAGCAATCACAAAATCTGACAAATCTTGCTGCTTTGATAGAAGCGTTGTTATCAAGTACGCCTGCTAAGAACATAGGCTGATTGGCAACAATACCAATGCTTTTGCCGGCTAAGCGACCAAAGCCAACGACAATATTTTCTGCGTAATTTTTATGTACTTCTAAAAAAGAATCCGCATCAATTACTTCTGCAATCACTTCGCGTATATCGTAAGGTTGATTGGCGTTTTCTGGAATGATGTTATTTAGCTTTGTTCTTGTTTCGTTAGCCGCTTCGTATGGAATTGAAGGAGCAGCTTCGTCGCAATTTTGCGGCATAAAGCTCAACAATTTTTTGATGTGCTCAATACATTCTATTTCGTTGGCACATGAAAATTGCGTCACGCCAGATTTAGTAGAATGCGTAGATGCTCCACCTAATTCTTCGGCACTTACTATTTCGTGCGTAACCGTTTTCACCACATTTGGTCCGGTAACAAACATGTAAGAAGTATTCTCAACCATTAAAATAAAATCGGTGATCGCAGGAGAATATACCGCACCTCCGGCGCAAGGGCCCATGATACCAGATAGCTGAGGGATTACTCCCGATGCCATAGTATTACGATAAAAAATATCTGCATAGCCACCTAAAGACACAACACCCTCTTGGATTCTAGCGCCTCCCGAATCATTCAAACCAATTAATGGTGCACCATTTTGCAGGGCTAAATCCATGATGCGACAAATTTTTTCGGCATGTGTTTCAGAAAGTGAACCACCAAAAACCGTAAAGTCTTGAGAGAAAATATAAGTCATGCGGCCATTAATGGTACCGTATCCAGTTACTACGCCATCGCCTAAGTATTGCTCATTTTCTAATCCAAAATCTTTAGAACGATGGGTTACCATCATGCCAATTTCTTCGAAAGAACCTTCGTCTACTAAAAAGTGAATGCGCTCTCTAGCGGTTAATTTACCTTTTTTATGTTGGGCATCAATTCTCGCTTGGCCACCACCTAAAACTGCAGCCGCTTTTTTTTCGTTTAGTAATGCTAATTTCTTTTCCATTTAATTTTTTATGATTAAAAATGAATTATTCTTTGTCCATAAATGGATAACGGTAATCTTTTGCTGGATCAAATGTTTCTTTGATGGTTCTTGGAGAAACCCATCTTAATAAATTAATCATCGAACCTGCTTTGTCGTTCGTGCCCGAACCTCTTGCGCCACCAAAGGGTTGTTGCCCAACTACCGCGCCAGTACATTTATCGTTGATATAAAAATTACCTGCCGCGTTTTCTAATTTTCTAGTAGCTAATTCAATTGCGTAACGATCTTGTGCAATGATCGCACCAGTTAAAGCATAAATAGAAGTAGTGTCTACGATGTCTAAAGTTTCTTCGAATTTAGCATCATCAAAAACATGAATGGTTAATACGGGTCCGAATAATTCTTCGCACATGGTTACATATCTTGGATTTTGCGCCACAATAATTGTTGGTTCGATAAAATAACCAACAGATTTATCGTAGTTTCCTCCGGCAATAATTTCAACACTTTTATCTTGTTTTGCTGCATCGATATAAGAGGCTAATTTATTGAATGATTTTTCGTCGATAACGGCGTTGATAAAGTTTTCAAAATTTTCTGTACCACCCATTTTAAAAGTAGCCATATCGTGTTGAATTCTTTCTTTAATGGCAGGCCAAACTTTACTAGAAATATATACGCGAGATGCCGCAGAACATTTTTGTCCTTGGTATTCAAACGCTCCACGCATAATGGCTACACTAGCTGCAGCTACATCGGCCGACTCGTGTACTACGATAAAATCTTTACCGCCTGTTTCACCTACAATGCGAGGATAGGTTTTGTATTGATGAATATTGTTTCCAATACTTTTCCAAATATCTTGAAAAACAGCAGTTGATCCAGTAAAGTGAATACCTGCAAAATCTGGGTGTTTAAAAATTACTTCGCCTGCTTGTGGTCCAGAAACATAAACTAAATTTATTACGCCATCGGGTACACCTGCTTCTTTGAAAATTTCCATTAACACATTGGCAGAATAAATTTGAGTGTTGGAAGGTTTCCAAACAACCACATTGCCCATCATAGCAGCAGAGGTAGGCAAGTTTCCAGCAATCGCTGTAAAATTAAACGGGGTTAATGCAAACACAAAACCTTCTAGGGGTCTTTGTTCAATACGATTCCACATGCCCTTTCCAGAGCCAACTTGTTGTCCATAAATCTCAGACATATACGCCACATTGTATCTTAAAAAATCAATGATTTCGCAAGCTGCGTCTATCTCTGCTTGAAATGCATTTTTAGATTGACCCAACATAGTTGCGGCATTTAATTTATACCTGTATGGGCCGGCAATTAAATCGGCTGCTTTTAAAAATATAGCTGCACGTTGTTCCCAGGCTAAAGCTGCCCAAGCTTTTTTTGCTTTTAATGCAGCATCAATTGCTTGGCTCACATGTTTTGCTTCCCCTTTATGAAAGTGTCCTAATACATGTTGGTGATCATGTGGAGGCGTAATGGTTTCTTTGTTTCCACTGCGAACTTCTTGTCCACCAATGTACATTGGAATATCTACTTGAGTAGCGCGTGCTTGTTCGATCGCTTTTTTTAAAGCGGCTCTTTCTGGACTGCCAGGAGCATAATTATAAATAGGTTCGTTTACTGGTTTTGGAACCACAAAAAATCCGTTTGACATAGTATAGTTGTTTTAAACAAACATACCCATTCTAAGGGTTTTATACAAGCTAAAAATCGGTATAATAGGTGTATTAGCGTAGTTTTTGGCTTATTTTTTTTGAATTTAGGACAGCTAATAAAGATGCCAAGCATTTTTTTATAATTTAGCTTTTTGAATTATTAAAAATGCGCATAATTGCGATCGCTAATTTGTTTAATTTTGCTTAATGAAAAAAAGGCTTCCTGTTTTCTTTCCTGCGTTATTTTGTTTGTTTTTGAGCATGTATATTGCCTGTGAGCAACCTCAATTAATAGATATAGAAGCGTCTCAGCCTTTTTCAAAATTAAAAGACACCGATGGGGTAGAATATATTACCGTAAAAATTGGTACACAAACTTGGATGGCAGAAAATTTACGCACCACCAAGTATAATGATGGCAAGCCAATTCCAATGATCACTTCAAATATTGACTGGAAAAATTTAAAAACGGCTGCCTATTGTTGGTACAATAATGACTCTGTGGTTTTTAAAAAAAAATATGGTGCCATGTATAATTGGTATGCTATCAGCGCTGGAAAATTAGCGCCTAAGGGATGGAGAATTCCAAGCGATTCGGATTGGTCTGTGTTAGAAAATTATTTGAGAGCCAATAGTTATAATTATAACTCAAGCAAAACCAGTAATGATTTTGCAAAATCTTTAGCGGCAAAAGTTTTTTGGTCTAGTTCTGTAGTAGTAGGCGCGGTAGGCAATGTAGACTACCCAAGTTTAAGAAACAAAACGGGCTTCAATGCAATGCCTGGTGGCTATAGACTAGAAGACGGAAGCTTTAGCAACGAAGGTAATATTGGTTATTGGTGGACCGCAACAAATAATCCTAACACAATTTCCAAAGCATGGTATCGTTATATTTATTATGATGAGACAGCTATGGGGCGAAATAATTTCCTGAAGACGAGGGCTTATTCGATTCGCTGCCTGAAGAATTAACAATCCTTTTTTACTACCTTAGATTTATGAATTTTTTGAGATATAGCACTTTTCCTTTTACCCTGCTTTATTACCTGGTGGTGTGGTGTAGAAATAAGCTATATGATGTAGGCTTTTTGTCTTCCAAAAAATATGCAATACCTACCATTGGTGTTGGCAACTTAGTAGTCGGTGGCGCTGGCAAAAGTCCAACCATAGAATATCTAATTCGATTGTTATCTCCAAGCTTTAAAGTGTCCACCTTAAGCAGAGGTTATGGTAGAAAAACAAAAGGATTTATTCAAGCAACTGAATTTTCTAGCCCAATTGAAATTGGCGACGAGCCTACCCAATTCAAACAAAAATTTCCGTTAGTCAATGTAGTTGTTTCTGAAAATAGGCAATTAGCGTTGGAGCATTTAGTAAACGATGCGCAGGTAGTTTTATTAGACGATGCATTTCAGCATAGAAAAGTTACACTAGGCTTATCGATTTTATTATTTGATTATAATGCGTTATTTCAAAAAGACTGGTTATTACCAATGGGAAATATGCGAGAACCAATTTCCGCAAAAGATAGAGCAGATATTATTTTAATTACTAAAACACCTAAATTATTTTCTCCGATGGAAAGAAGAAGGTTGCAGTCTACTTTTAAAATCAACCCAAAGCAGCATTTGTTTTTTTCTTATTTGAATTACAGCAATCCATTACCATTAAATAGCGAGCAAACTGCCTTTGATGCGGCCTTAGCAATAACAAATACAGTGGTTTTGGCTTTAACAGGCATTGCCAATCCTGCACTATTTTTAAATCATATTTCGACTAAAAACTATAAAAATATTATCCCATTTTCTTTTCCTGATCACCACGATTTTTCTGAAAAAGATTTCGAAAAAATAAAAAAAGTATTTAAAGAAATTAACGCAGCCAATAAAATTATATTAACAACAGAAAAAGATGCGATGCGCTTAAAGTACTCGAAGTACCTAAACCTATTAGCAGGCTTGCCGATTTTTTATATCCCCATTGAGGCAGAAATACACGAACAAGACAAAGTAAAATTTGATCAATTAATACTAAAATATGTTAGAACAAGTTAAAAATACGACGGAATACATCAGGCGAATTATCGGCGATTTTGAACCCGAAATTGGCATTATTTTAGGTACTGGCCTAGGTGGTTTGGTGCAAGAAATGGAAGTTAAATATGAGTTATTGTATTCGATGATTCCAGACTTTCCGATTGCAACCGTAGAGTTCCATACAGGCAAATTGATTTTTGGAACCTTAGCAGGTAAAAATATTGTTGCGATGAACGGCCGTTTTCATTATTACGAAGGATATTCGATGAAAGAAATTACCTTTCCGGTAAGGGTCATGAAATTATTAGGAATTCAGAAAATTATCATTTCAAATGCTTCAGGTAGCTTGAATCCGGGATATAAAAAAGGCGATTTAATGGTGATTGAAGACCATATCAATCTGCAAAATGATAATCCATTGAGGGGAAGAAATTACGACAGTTTTGGTCCAAGGTTTCCAGATATGAGCGCTCCATACGACTTAGCGATGAACAGCAAAGCAATGGCCATCGCCGAGCAAGAAAATATTACCATCCATTCGGGTGTATATGTGAGTGTGAATGGACCAAATTTAGAAACCAAAGCGGAATATAAATATTTAAGAATGATTGGGGCCGATGTAGTGGGGATGTCTACTGTACCCGAAGTGATCGTAGCCAATCATATGCAAATTCCCGTCTTTGCCATTTCAGTTATTACAGACGAAGGATTCCAGGAAATATTAAAACCTGTGACTTTAGCCGAAATTGTTGCCATTGCGCAAAATGCGGAACCAAAGATGACCACAATTATTAAAAAATTAATCGCTGTTGCCTAAATTAAAATGATAAAAAAATTATATAGCATTTTAATTTTTATTTTGATTAGCAAATTCAGTGCTGCTGTTGCAATTGATAGTTTAAATAAATATGGTCCGAATACGGTTCGTTTTATAAACCTTTCGGCACAAACAGCAGATACACTTTTTTTTGAAGCCATCGACACCAATTATATTGGCTTTCAAAATTTTCATCCTGCTGCAACTAAAAATATACCTTTTCTCAGTTTAGGAAATTTAGGTACCGCAACCAACACCCTGTTTTTCGAAAGTGCTGATAATATTGGCTTTCAAGAGGCTTGGTCTACGTTCAATCATTATTTGACAACAGCAGATAAAATAAAGTTTTACCGAACAGCGTCACCTTTTACGCAACTCAAACATTTTTGGAACAGAAAACAAGAGCAACTATTTGCTTTTACTTTTGCACAAAATATTTCACCTCGATTAAACTATGCAATTAATTACAATAGGCTAGTTTCTGTCGGTGATTATCAATTACAAAAGACAGACCATTTAAATTTAGATGCCTCTATTTGGTATACTTCTAAAAACAATCGCTATAAATTTTGGCTTGCAGCCATGTCAAATAACTTAACTGCAAAAGAAAATGGAGGTGTTAAAAACGATTCAATTTTTAATTCAAATCCAATATACGATCCGCTTTTTGAGCCGGTTAAATTAAGTGCGGCTAATAATCAATTAAGACAAACCGAATGGTATTTTAAGCAAAGTTATGCTTTCGGAAAAACCTATAAGCTAAGCTTAGATTCTATTTCAATAGACAAAGTAGAAAATAAACACCGGTTTTCACAGGCTTTTAATTACCTCAACAAAGTGATTAACTTTAATGAAAATCAAATAGATTCGGGGTATTATGCTAATGCATATATAGATGCTACGCGAACTGCAGATTATACTCAAATAAAAAAGTTTACTTCCTTGCTAAGCTATGAGTACTTTAATCAGCAGCATTTAGCAAAAAGCCAATTAAAGAATTTTACTATTAGTTTGAAAAATCAGTTAGTGCTTTTTCAAAACAATAATTTCGATACTACACTATCCGAACATCACCTGCTCGCTACTTCCGAATTTCAGCTAGCGCCAAAAGTTATTTATTCGGCAAGTGCTGATTATATATTTGGGGGTGCTTTTAAATCAAATTATTTTTTCCATTCAGTTTTGTCATACGATTTATATCAAAGCAAAGTGCTTGCAAAATTGGGTTTTAGTATTTCGAGTCAAAGTCCTATTTTTAATGCACTTCAGACACATAACAATCATTATCAATGGACCAATCAATTTGGAGCTATTGAAAATAAAAAAGCATACTTGCAGTTCGATATTAAATCTATAGCTGCAAGTATAAAATTCATGCATCAACAGATAACTAATTATGTTTATTTTGATGCGCAATTTACGCCACAGCAATATTCAAGTAATATCACTTTAAATACTATTTGTTTTTCAAAGCAAATGGCTTGGCGTGCTTTACATTTTGATAATTATATTTATTTACAACAAAGTTCGAATCAGCAAATATTACCTCAGCCTAGCTTTCATATATATAATTCTACCTATCTGCAATTGCCAATATTTAAAGGAGCTTTAAAATTAAGAGCGGGTTTAGATACACGATATTATTCGGCCTATCAAGCCTATGCTTATTCGCCAGCAAATATGATGTTTCATTTAGGGGCTAAAAAATTAGGAGGTTTTCCTTTAGTAGATGTTTTTGTGACTGCAAAATTGAAACGCGCAGTATTGTTATTTAAATTAGAACATGCCAATAATTTATTAAATTCTTATGGCGAAATGATGGTGTCCAATTATCCAATTGCCCCTAGAACATTCAAGCTTGGCTTGCTTTGGAATTTCTATGATTAAGCGATCAGGTTTTTTGCTTCTTCTTTTTTGCAGCTGGAAATAATACATTATTTAAGATAAGTCTATACCCCGGTGAATTGGGATGTAAACTTAAATCGGTAGGAGGGTCGCTCACTAAATGTTGGTAATCTTCGGGGTCGTGGCCTCCGTAAAATGTCCAAGTACCTTTTCCTATTTCGCCATGAATATATCTTACTTCTCCAGCAATACTAGTTTCCCCTAGCACTAGCACATCTGGCTTCACTAAGCTTTTTTTGAAAGCCGTTGTTTGACCCATAAACCCTTTGATTACTTTTTCATGATTCTGCGTAAGCATGCTTGGAACAGGATCCCATTTAGCAGAAAAATCAAATAAACTAAAATAGTCGTTTCGCTCTGTTAAAGTTCGAGCATTGGTATTGTCAATTTCCGAAAACTCATAGTTATAAGGATTGTTATCTAGTTTGAAATTTTTAAATGCAAATGTTTGTTGGAAATTTAATTTGGCTTGCGCATTTGGATCGGCATTATCGCCATCAAACATCGACTCGCAAATATCTATGCCCGCTGCAGCTAAAGCAATATCATAGCTGTCTGTGCCAGAACACATGGCAAATAAAAATCCGCCACCCATCGTAAAGTTTTTAATAGTAGTTGCC
>CAIKLP010000076.1 GCA_903828245.1 uncultured bacterium
ATTATAAAAACGTATTTTAACAAAGACGCAAATGCATTTAGATGAAAAAATGTATTGACTTCTCTATTTTATAGTATAGGAATTTCAAAAATTTTACTAAAAACATTTCTCAGAAAAATTTCAAAATTTCCTCTAACAATTTAGTTGTTAAATTGTGATATTAGCAATTATTCGCGCTTTTACGAATAATTCTCTCCAAAATCTATCTGAAAATATGTCAATTTTTACAAATTATGCAGTCAAGGCGTGAAAGAACGGTTCGCCATACTAATATTATCGAGGCGTTGACAATAATTCATTGCTCTTCATGAATAACAAAGGCGGAGATAAGCCGTAATAAACCTGCCTCAGATTCATACGCTGATTACAATTATGGCAAGATAACGGGTCTTTTTTGGAACTCATCCAAATCATAAATCTCCAACTAATTATCTTAATTTTCTTAGGAACAATTTGGTTAATTGCCTTGTACACAATAGGTAATTGCATTCCTCTAGTCCTATTAGACAAGAATCCGTAGTACCTTATCATGCGAAAATAACGATCTGGTATATGCATAATTAAACTAGCTATGAACCTCATCACTGGCATAGTTATGCGATCAATTGTATTGTTGTAGTGATCGAGAAATTTAAATGTAACTTGCTTGCCGTCATATTCTTCTATTCTTGCCTCAGAAATAGGAGGTCGTTTTATATATCGCCCTAAATATTCTATGTTACGTTTATGATTATCAGAGGGTTTTTGAAAATAAACGTACCAGCTTATCTCGTATAAACCAGTCATCCACTTATTAAAATCATTATCGTTTTGATAAACTGGCGGCAACTTCAAATTACTTGAGGCGTATTCTGAGCGAAATAACTCAAGAATTCTATGTCTCCACATTTTTTTAACGGGTTCGGCAGGGAAAAATAATTTATGCCAATTACCTTTACTATCTATACCGCCGCAAGTAACCGATAAATGGATATGAACATTGCGCTTTAAATCTCTACCGAAGGTGTGTAGGGCAGTAAATATGCCCACTACAAGTTTTTTCTTTGCCGCTATTTCTTTAATAATTCCCGCCGCAATAGCAGAAATTAATCCGAACAGATTGCGATTAAACCAAAATATTGGCCACAATGAGTCTGGCATTGTAAACGTGATGTGCTGCCAACGCGTCTTTGGCAGAATATTGGTAGCTTTAGTTATCCATTGATCCGTTTGCTTTTTGCCGCAACGGGAACAAAACCTACCTTTACAACTAAATGCTACAGATTTGCCGTGATCACACTCGGAGCAGCTATAATGCTTAAATCCTAAATATTTCGTTCCGCACAATATAATTTTAGTTACGTTAAAAATAATACCGTGCCTTAGTTCTCGGCATTTTTTAGTGAAATCGATGCCAATTATTTTGATCAAGAAAAATATGTTTTATAGAGATACCTTTACCGATTATTTCCATCTTTTGACATAATTATTTGCAATGATTTACATATTACCGTTGATACCGAAAGTTGGCAAGAACTCTAAAGACTTAAAGCTGCCACCGATAGGTGGCTTATCTTGTAGTATAGGAATTTCAAAAACTTTTCTTAAAATATTTTTTCAGTAATGTCATCAGTAATTTCAAAATTTCTTTAAAAATTTA
>CAIKLP010000077.1 GCA_903828245.1 uncultured bacterium
GATACGGCTATGGCTGTATCGCTTTTTTTATTAAGTTTGATTTGCAGTCGCATTCCTTTGCCCGCGGAGGCTTGCGCAAAATTGTAAAATGAAAGCAACCATTGAATTAATTTACGAAAAGTATTTAGCCTGCCCCACTGTAGTCACAGACACCAGAGCGGTAAAACCAAATGCAATATTTTTTGCTTTAAAAGGAGCTAATTTTAATGGTAACGAGTTTGCTGCACAAGCTTTAGCATCGGGTGCTGCCTATGCAGTAGTTGATCAAATCGAATTTGCTGTTAACGAACAATATTTACTAGTAGATGATGTTTTAAAAACATTACAAGCCTTAGCCAATCATCATCGTAAACAATTGCGTATTCCATTTTTAGGAATTACCGGGAGCAATGGCAAAACAACATCAAAAGAATTAATCAACGCAGTACTTGCTAAAAAATTCCAAACGCTGGCAACATTTGGAAATTTAAATAATCATATTGGCGTTCCATTAACTTTACTTGGCATCAATGCATCTCATCAATTTGCCATTATTGAGATGGGGGCAAATCATCAAAAAGAAATTGCCGAATTATGCGAAATCGCAGCGCCTACTTATGGTTTAATTTGCAATATAGGCAAAGCACATCTCGAAGGAATGGGCGGTTTTGAAGGGGTTAAAAAAACAAAAAAAGAATTATACGATTATATCGAATCGACTAATGGAACCGTATTCGTAAATGCCGATGATGCCATCACCATGGAACTTTCAGCCGCTTTAAAAAATAAAATTTATTTTGGAAGTAATGCAGAAAGCCTATTAAGTGGCCGCATCGAATCACTTGAGCCAATGCTATGTGTAGCCATCACTTTTAAAAAGTCGGTACAAACTCATATTGTACAAACGCAATTAGTGGGCGATTATAATTTAGCCAATATTTTAGCTGCAGCATGTATTGGCGAATATTTTAAAGTGCCCGAACAAGATATTGTAGCTGCTATTGCAGGCTATACGCCAACCAATAATCGCTCGCAAATCATGCATACCGACCACAATCAATTAATCATGGATGCATACAATGCAAATCCTAGTAGCATGTTTGCAGCGGTCAATAATTTTCAGCACTTAGCAGCGCCAAATAAATATTTAATATTGGGCGATATGTTTGAACTTGGCGACGAGAGTATTGCAGAACACCAAGCCATTGTATCGCTGGTTGCGGAATTAAAATTCGAAAAAGTTATTTTTGTAGGCAAGGATTTTTATCAAGCAGCAGCTGCAAATAAAATAGCAAGTTTTAACTTTTTTGAAAGTACGGCAAGTGCTTTAGATTACCTATCAGAAAATAGCATTAGCGCACATACTATATTAATAAAGGGTTCTAGGGGAATGAAGCTAGAAAGCCTGTTGCCATTATTGTAATTAGCGTCTTGGCTCAGGCCTGTTTGGTTTAGGCCTGTTGTCTTTCATCCGATGGATAACCTCTAAAATAATGCTATCAAATTTTTCTTTTTGTACACTGTCGCAAATGCTTTTTACACTTTTAAAATGCGAAAAGGCAATTTGCTCAATAGCCTTTTGATTATTTGCAATTTGTATTAAAATTTGATTGGCTAACACTTGATCGGTGCTGTCGTTGCGCAATAGTTTAAAGTAATTTTCTCTTAATTCGTGGCCAGCTCTCTGGAGTGCTTGTACGCTATCTTGGTGTGCAAATTTCAATTTATTAAAACTATCAATTTGCGCTACATTAAAATTTAATTCTTTAATGATAAAATTTGCAGGGCCTTTATGCTCGTTCCTTGTCGGTTTTTCAAAAAAGATAAATGCAATAATTATCGTATTGCTGAGCAGCAAAACAATGGCAAAAATTTTCCAAAAAGACAGTTTAGGTGTTTCCATTTTTTAATAGTTATAAATGGTTTGATTGTTTAATTCAATGGAGTTTATCGTTTTAAGTCGGTTAGACTTATGCATATTTACATAAAGCGCGAATGTATTTAAGGCAATAATGGCAACAAAGGCAAAAGCCCATTTGTAGTTGAATTGATTTGTCGCAGGCTTAGGCAATTGTGCTTGCAACTCAATTTTATTTTTAATTTTTTGAAATAAAAACGGACTAGGCTTGCTTTCGGCTATTTGATTAGCCGATTCAAGCACATTTGCTATCCATTGTTCTTTGTTTTTCATATTTACTTGGACGATACTTTTTTTTATAACCTTCGATTTTGATAATAATTACCTAAAATAATGCGCAGCTTTTCTTTAGCCCTTTGAATCAATGATTCTACCGCTTTTTCTGAAATATCCATAATTGCCGCAATTTCTTTTTGACTCATTTTTTCTATCTGACTTAAAACAAATGCAGTTTGCTGCCTTAATTTTAGTTGCGCCATTGCCTCCATTAAAATTTCTTGCGTTTCTTTTTGTTCTAGTATTGCACCAGGGTGCTGTAAATGTGGTGCGTCGTGTATTTGCTTGCCTGTGCTAGGATCAAAAAGCGAGGTAATAAATGCTAATCGCTTTTTTCTTTTTTTAGATTTAATATGGTCTAAACATTTGTTAACCGTAATTCTATAAATCCAAGTGCTAATGAGTGCATCTTCTTTAAATTGATCAATGGCATGATAAATATTAATGAAAACTTCTTGTGTAATATCTTCTGCATCCTCTGCATTTTTAAGCATAGAAATAGCAATCTGATACACTTTTTGATGGTGTTCTTTAAAAATATTTTCAAAAAAGTATGTTTGGTTTTGCAATTTAATTTCGAACAATTTTTACCCCAACATCTTCAATTCCTATTAAAGGATTATCGCGCATGTTCTGTTCAATGGTAAAAGAATAAACACCTTTTCGAGGAAACTTTAAGGATTGCATCATTTTCATTTGATTGCTGTAAATGTCTCCAAGCCCCGAGCCTAGCCACTTTCCGTCTGCTTCTGCTAATTTAAATTCGAAGCGTTGTGTTTCTGCTTTTGATTGTGGTCCTTGTATGCTAAGCAATATAAATAAATTGGCATAGCCATAATCACCCGAATTGCGAACATTAAAATAGAGGCTATGGGTGTTAATGGTGTCTTGCACATCGAGGTAGAATGTAGGGCGATTGTTTACGCTCCAAGTATTATTTTCAAATGCAACATAAGCGTCAAAAATTTTCGACCTATTACAAGAATTAAAAATAAATAATATAGAAAATAGAACAATCGCTCTTTTCATTTTACTCTTTCGGTTTTTCGTTTGTTGAATTATTTGCAGGGTTATTAGGCGGCCTGTTACTGTTAGCTGCTCTATGCGGCGGTCTATTATTATTCCGCGTTCCCGTTTGACCAGCTGCTTTGTTTACATTACCTTCTGTAGCCGATTGAGGCTCTTTAGGGTTATTGCCACTTGGCTTATTGCGGTTTTTATTTTTGTTATTATTATTGCTCTTCTTCTTTTTCTTGTTGCGTTCGTCCATGCGGGTTAAACTATCTTGTCCAACCACATTGTCGTAATCCAAGATGCGTTCTACCAAAACTGGTTGAACAGTCACGTTCGATAAGTCATCCGGAAACTCACCATTTTTATTTAATGCAATAATTTCTTTCACCCTAATGGCTGGTAATGCAACCCAGTTGTCAGACCCGCGGTAACTAAACCACATCATCTTTTTAAAGATGTCGGTCTTTTGTAAGTATGCCGAACCAATTTTGGTTTTCAATTCTTTCACATCATCTGGAATGTCTTTTAGTGCATCCATATAAGTGTCTAATTCGAAATTTAAACAGCATTTTAATTTACCACATTGCCCTGCAAGCTTTAAAGTATTCAAAGATAAATTTTGATACCTAGCCGCTGCAGTACTCACTGTTTTAAAATCAGTTAACCAAGTAGAGCAGCAAAGTTCTCGACCACAAGAGCCTATAGCACCCAGTCTGCTTGCTTCTTGGCGCATTCCAATTTGGCGCATTTCAATGCGTACTTTAAATTCTTCGGCTAATTTTTTTATCAGCTCTCTAAAATCGACACGGTCATCGGCTGTATAATAGAAAGTCGCTTTGGTTTTATCACCTTGATAATCCACATCGCTTAATTTCATATTGAGCTTTAATTGCAAAGCAATGGTTCTTGCTCTGTGCATGTTTTCATGCTCCAATTCTTTTGCCGCTTTCCATTTGTCAACATCTAAAGGACTTGCCTTTCGATATATTTTTTTGATTTCTGATGACTCAGGCGTAACATGTCTTTTTTTCATCTGCAAGCGAACCATTTCACCAGTCATGGTTACATGGCCAACATCATATCCACCACTACCCGATTCTACACACACCAATTCTCCAAGTTCAAGATATAGTTGATCTACATTGCGATAAAAATCTTTTCGTGAGCCTTTAAATCTCACTTCGACAATATTAAATGCTTGAAAATTAGAAGGCATATCGATATTGGCGAACCAATCGTACACATCTAATTTACTGCAACCTCCGTCCGTCATGCAGGAACCATTGCTTTTACAACCAGCTGGCGCACAGCCGCCGGTCGAACATGATCCACATCCCATAGTTTTATTCGTTTATTGTTAACTGCGAATTTACATTTTTCAATTGTAAATTTCTCATCATCTGAATACTGAGGTCCAAAAACATGATTTTTGGGTTCGCATTACGTTCTATATGATAAATAGCCTGCTCAAAACCTTTAATGATGAGTGGCGCGTTTTCGAAATTAATGGTATTTGCTAGTTTGTTGAGTTCAAAATGTTTGCTTTCAAACTTCACAATGCTCGTTTGGTCTAGATTGACCATTAAACAGTCTCTGACTACTTGCAAACCAAATCTTAATAAGCTTTTTTGATTTTCTCTGCCAAAACGGGCGTTGGCTACCTGTTCAATCCAATCATTTATTTCAATCCCTTTTCTGCCATAACAAAGTCTAAACCATTGAATAAACAAGCTTTCTAAATCGTCATCGTCTTCGGCTAATAATTGCTGTGCAGCGGCAATGTTGCCATTTGCTAAATAGGCAATTCTTCCGGCTTTTTCTTGAGGGCAACCATTGTCTATTAAATAAGCTTTGAGCTCTTCATCTGCTAATTTTGGAATCTTAACTAATTGTGTTCGCGAGAGTATAGTGGCTAAAATTTGCTCATAGTTTTCG
Source organism: uncultured bacterium (assembly GCA_903828245.1). Taxonomy (GTDB): domain Bacteria; phylum Bacteroidota; class Bacteroidia; order Sphingobacteriales; family Sphingobacteriaceae; genus CAIKLP01. Next base: position 5,123 of record CAIKLP010000077.1, read on the forward strand.
GCAATTAAAATAAATAAGGTTTTAGCTGGAGGCTCTTCAATTAATTTCAATAAAGAATTTCCGGCAGCTCCTAAATATTCCGGCAACCATATTAAAATAATTTTATATTCTGCTTCAAAAGATTTTAATACCAATTTTTGAATAATGGCATGGCATTCGGCAATATTAATATTTGGCTGTTTGTTTTCTGCATCTAGGTATTCCATCCATTGTTCTATACCCATGAAAGGGTTTTCTGCAATGGCGTTGCGCCATTCTTTAATATAGTTCACTGCTGTTTCGGCCGATCCTTTAGAAATAAAAGGATAACTAAAATGTAAATCTGGATGTATGAGTTTTTGGTATTTAGTACAAGCCGAACATTTACCACAACTGTCGTCGGCTTGTTTATCTAAACAAGAAATATATTGTGCATAGGCTAAAGCTAAAGCCAAACTCCCACTTCCTTCTGGTCCAAGAAATAATTGCGCATGACTAATGCGTGCTTCATTTACAGAATTAATTAATCTTTTTTTGACGGCTTGCTGCCCCGGAATATCTTTAAAAAACATAAGGCAATTTAAGAATTTTAGCCCGATAAGCCAACCGTATCTTGTAATTTATAAAAGCCTTTGTGCTTAAATAATATAAATAAAAAGTTTAAAAATGTTGGAATGCGATTATCTTTGCAGCATGGCAAGATGGATGGCATTCGATTATGGTACTAAACGAACGGGAATAGCCGTAACGGATCCTTTCAATATTATTGCAACTGGCTTAGCCACCATTGCGAGCGAAGAGCTTTTGGAGTTTATTAAAAAATATATTTCATCAGAGCAAGTATCTGTTTTTGTGGTTGGAGAACCTAAGCAAATGGACAATACGCCATCAATGTCTGCGCAAAGCGTTACTCGTTTTGTTGATCAATTGAATAAGGAATTTCCAGCAATACCTGTAAAAAGAATGGACGAAAGATTTACTTCTAAAATGGCATCACATGTTATTGCCCAAAGTGGAAAATCTAAAAAAGATAGAGAAAAAAAAGAACACATTGATTTAGTAAGCGCAACCATAATATTGCAGTCTTACATGGAATCAACCAGTAATTAAAAAAATGATTTTACCTGTTATTGCATTTGGCGATCCTGTATTAAGAAAAGTTGGTGTAACAATTACTGCCGATTATCCGCAATTAGCGAGCTTAATTACAGATATGTTTGAAACTATGTATCATGCGCATGGCGTGGGTTTGGCCGCGCCACAAGTTGGCTTGGCTATTCGCTTATTTATTATTGATGCAACGCCTTTTGATGAAGACGAAGAAGACAAACCAAAACAATTAGGCTTTAAAAAAGTATTTATCAATGCCGAAATTTTAGAAGAGTCTGGCGAAGAATGGTCTTTTTCGGAAGGGTGTTTAAGTATACCTGAGGTAAGAGAGGAAGTGGCTAGAAAACCAATTATAAAAATTCGTTATCAAGACGAAAATTTTAATTTGATAGAAGAAACTTATGATGGCATATTGGCCAGAATTATTCAACACGAATACGATCACATTGAAGGCAAATTATTTGTCGATAAAATTGCGCCGATTAAAAAGAGATTAATTTTGAAAAAGCTGGAGGCAATTACTAAAGGCTTGATTCGTCCGGAGTATAAAATGAAATACCCTGCACTCAAAAAGAAAAAAAGCTAGTCTTCTTTTTTCTCGTTTTTCAAATTTATTTTTCCTTCGTTTAATAATTGAATAAACTGATTGATTTTTACTAAATCAAAAAGTGGATTATACCTGTTTTGGCCAGCCCAGTATAGTTTTTCGCTGCTTTGTTGGAAAAAGTATTTGCTGTTTTGTGAGCCATCCCAAGCCATTGTATTTTTAAGCGTATTCATTACTTTCTCGTCTAAATTTTTCTGCGCCAACATTAAATCATCATCCGCTAATTTTAGTTTTAAAAAAGCTTGTTTAAATTGTTCAAGGGTTGCAAATGGAAAAATATAAACCATCGGAATATTGAAACTTTCTGGTTTTAATTTAAATATAGCCGATACCGAATTGTTGATTAAATTATCTGGTATGATAATCTCTTGTTTTTTAAATCCTAAACTAGCAATCCGAACGGTATCGCCAACGCCAACAACCAAGGAAAAGAAACCGCGAAAATCGCTATAGGTTCCTTTATATCCTCTAGAAACATTGAAAACATTGACGAATGGAAGGGGCACTAAACTATCGGCATGTAGAATAACGCCAGAAAATTGCATGAGCTTTTTTTCTTGTGCAGGCAAAGTTTGCGCAACAAAAGTAATCAAGACTAGAAAAAAAAGTTGTTTGATTTTTTTCAATGCAATTAGGCTAATAGTGTTAAAACGAAAAGAGCGTTCAAGTAGTATGAACGCTCTTTATTTTTTAGTTTCTTAATCGTTCAGGAAGAACGGCATTTGGGTCGTCGGCATCGGTAATGTTCAGCGCTTCAACCGAAGTTATTTCCGGTATTGCACGCTTAAGTGCTTGTTCAACTCCGGCTTTTAAAGTCATGATACTCATAGGGCAAGTACCACATGCACCTAATAGTTTTAATTTAACGACCATGTCGTCTGTCACTTCGTGAAGTGCCACATTCCCACCATCTGCTTCTAAGTAGGGTCTTATTTGGTCTAGTGCATTTTCAATGCGCTCTATTAATTCTGGGCTCGTGTTCATTATTTCTTAATAATTTTAGACAAAGATACGTTATTTATAATAATACTAAATTAGGTTGTTTTGATGTAAACCTGCATTGATTAAAGCGACTTGTTGCGCTACTTTAGAGGCAATATTTGCCATGGCAATCGCCGTAGGGTGGTTTTCTTGAAGTGAAATAGGCGCTCCTGAATCGCTAGATTCGCCAACCGATTGCACCAATGGAATTTCGCCTAAAAATGGCACTTCAAATTGTTCCGCCAATTTTTTACCGCCATCTTTTCCAAAAATAAAGTATTGATGATCGGGCATTTCTGCTGGGCTGAAATAAGACATGTTTTCTATAACTCCTAATACTGGAATTTTAATACCGTCCATTCTAAACATGGCCATTCCTTTTCTTGCGTCTGCCACTGCAATGTTTTGTGGAGTGGTTACAATTACTGCTCCAGTTATCGGAAATTGTTGTCCTAAAGTAATATGCACATCTCCAGTTCCTGGGGGCGTATCGACAATTAAATAATCTAGTTCGCCCCAATTGGCGTCGTTAAATAATTGTTTTAATGCAGTGGTAACCATTGGGCCTCTCCAAGGAATGGCTTGGTTAGGATCAACGAAAAATCCGATAGACAATAATTTGATTCCGTATTTTTCTATCGGAAGCAAACTTACCTTATCTCCATTTTTTTCTGCTGCTGGTTTTGTACCTTCTAACTTAAACATCATGGGTATAGACGGGCCATAAATATCTGCATCTATTAATCCAACTTTTGCACCTTGTTTACTTAAACTAATAGCCAAGTTAACCGCAACAGTCGATTTTCCAACGCCACCTTTTCCAGATGCAACGAGTACTATGTTTTTAATATTTGGAAAGCTTGGATCTTTTGCTGCAGTCGTAACCCTACTGGTCATATTTATTTTAACAAGCGCATTTTTATCGACAAAATGATGAATGGCATTGGTGCATGCGTTCTCAATCATTGCTTTTAAAGGGCATGCAGGGGTAGTTAAAATAACAGAAAAGCGCACTTCGTTTCCGCTAATCTCCACATCTTCTATCATATTTAAAGTAACCAAATCTTTTTTCAGATCGGGTTCTTCTACATTACTTAAGGCACTTAAAATTTGTTCTTTGGTATACATTGTATTCTTTATTTAAAATGGAACAGGTTTGGTTGTCAATTGTTTTATAAACCAAGGTGAATGTGACTGCTTTTACTACTCAAATTTCCAGCATCGTCTTCGGCAACAATATCAAAATTGACAAAGGTGTATGCGCTATCATTCATGATTAAAAAAGTATCAATGTTAGCCATTTTATTATTTGGCTTAAATGACATGCTAAGTAAATCTTTGCCTGTTGCTAAATATAATCGCAAACTAGTTGATGTAATTAAGCTATTATCAGAAAAATTTATTTTGAAAAAGGCAGTATCGTTAAAGTCGTAAACTTGATGATTGAAGGGAGAAATTTTAGTAATCACCACCGCTGGATCATTATTATTAGTTTCTTCGCAACTGAAAAGCAAAAGGCTACATCCGACGATTAAAAAAAATAAATATTTCATAATAAGATTTGGTTAACAAAATTACCATTATTCCATTTATTATTTATTATTTTCAGCCTTTATTCATGAAAAAACTTAAAATAACATTACTGGTATTTGTGGGCTTATGCGTATTGGGTGTAGGTTTAGCCATTGGCTTTAGAGAGCGCATCATGTTAGCTGTTATTGCCAAAGTGGTTGCTGCGCAAAAAGAGCGCAATAAGTTAACGATTAGCATTAAACAGGCTAAATTCGAAGGCCTTGGTACAGTAGCCTTAAGCGAAATAACAGTAGTGCCCGATTCCTTAGACACTTTATTGTCGGTGGCGCAATTTAAAGTAAAGGTAAACTTGTTGCCTATTTTAATTGGTCGCATCAAAATAGCAGAACTAGTTGTAAAAGGGGCCAATTTGCAATTGGTTAATTTGGCTGGCAAAAGAAATTTCGAATTTTTATTAAAAAATAAAAAAGACACTACGAAATTGGTGAATAGCAATATAGATTTAGCCCATATTGCAGATAATTTAATCAACGATTTATTATACAAAGTACCGGCTCGTTTAGATATTCAAGATTGTAATTTAAAAGTAATAGACAACCGCAATCAATTTACAATTGCAGCTAAAGCAATTCAAATTTTAAATAATCGATTTTATTCCACCTTTATTTTAAATAAGAACGAATCCATTTGGCATGCAGAAGGAAACGTTTATCCAGCATCGAAAAAATTGAACATGCAGTTTTATGCAGAAAATAAAAAAGTCGAATTACCTTATTTAGAGCAAAAGTTTGGTTTGAAAATAAATTTTGATACGGTTTCAACGCGAATGGATGCAATTGATTACCAGTCTGGAAATCTAAGCATTTCGGGCAATTGGCACATTCACAATTTATTATTGAAGCATACAAAATTGGCACAGAAAGAAGTAATAGTTCCTTCTGCAGCCATTGATTGCAAAATGGTAATCGGCGAAAATTTTATTTCCATAGACAGTAGCTCCATGGCTACATTAGGAAATATACAAATTCATCCATTTGTTAAATATACCATTGCGCCTCAAAAAATTTACGAGCTCAAAATTAATACGGTTAAAACCGATGCGCAAAAATTTATCAATTCTTTTCCTGTTGGCTTATTCGAATCTATAGAAGGCATGAAAGTGGCTGGCCAACTATCCTATCATTTAAATTTTTATTTAGACAGCAAAGATCCTTGGCATTGTAAGTTTGACTCTAAACTTGCACGCGATAATTTTAAAATAATTCAATTTGGAAATGTGAATTTTCAAAAAGCGAATGGTAGTTTTATTTACACTGCATTTGAAGGCGGACGCGCGGTAAAGTCTATGATTGTTGGGCCAGAGAGCTTTAGCTTTACGCCATATGCGCAAATTACCGATTATTTAAAGAACGCCTTATTGACTTCAGAAGATCCATTGTTCTTTTCGCATCGCGGCTTTTATGAAGAAGCATTTAGACAATCTATAGCCACTAATTTTGTTGCAGGACGATTTAAACGGGGCGGCAGCACCATCTCGATGCAATTAGTTAAAAATTTATTTTTAACCAGAAATAAAACA
>CAIKLP010000078.1 GCA_903828245.1 uncultured bacterium
GGCTTGATTTTTAATGGCTTCAATTACCTTTGGGTGTCTGTGGCCAATAGAGCTTACACCAATTCCAGAAATAAGGTCGAGGTATTTTTTACCATCTTGGTCAATAAGATATAATCCTTGCGCATGGGTAATTTCAAGCGACAAAGGAAAATCTGTTGTTTGCGCATTATGGTTTAAAAAAAGCTGCCTCAAGTTTAACATATTCAAAAATACAAATAATCTGTAAAGGATTGTTAAATTTGAAATATGGTCCAAGAATTCGACACCACAGAATCAGCTCATTTTCGCTGGATAGATATTGTAAATCCAAGTTTAGCAGAGTTACAAAATGTAGCTGCCGAATTTAGTTTACATCCAACATCTGTTCAAGATTGTTTAGATCCAGATCACTTACCTAAGGTGGAGGAGTTCGAACATTTCTTATTTATCATTACTCGAATTTATGATCAAGAGCAAAAGCATGATGCCGATACCATTCAGGAGGTAAGTAGAAAGATTGCTATTTTTTGTGGAAAAGATTTTATCATTACTATACATAGAAGCGAGCAACCATTTTTGGCAATTTTACACGAGAAAAATGTATTGCAAAATAAATGCAAAAATGTAATGCATTTACTTTATTTAATCATGAATAGGATTATACAATCTTATGAGCAAACAGAAGATTTGTTGGCGGCGGAAATTGATTTTTACGAATCAAAAATATTTTTAAAATCTCGCGTACCCAATTTATTAAAGAATCTTTATCAAATTAAAAGAAAATCTTCGGTGATTTCAAGAATTCTATTTCTCAGCAAATCCATTGTACATAGGCTTCAGGAAGGAGAGCGCAGAGATCCATTATACCGCGATGTGCTCGATAATTTTATTCAAATAGAAACAGGTTACGATCAAATTAATGAGCAAATCAATAATTTACTTTCCTTATATCTTTCTATTTCTGCTCAGCGCACCAACGAGGTGATTCGTGTCCTAACCATTTTCTCCGTTTTCTTTATGCCCTTAACTTTTATTGTTGGAATTTATGGCATGAACTTTAAAGTCATGCCAGAAATTGATTGGCAATATGGTTATGCATATGCTATTGTGCTAATGGTTGCAGTTACCCTTGCCATTTATTTTTGGTTTAAAAGAAAAGGGTGGTTATAAATATTTTACCTGCGAGCCATTACTTTCTGAACAGCCTCTACAATATTAATGGCATCTAAGCCATATTTTGTCATCAATTGATCTGGCGTACCACTTTCTCCAAAAGTATCGTTAACGGCAACCATTTCGATTGGTGCTGGAAATTGTGTTGCTAATAATTGCGCAATACTGTCGCCCAATCCACCATTTTTTTGATGTTCTTCTGCAGTAACTACACACCTGGTTTTTTTAACAGATTGTATGATAGCTTGTGCATCTAGGGGTTTGATGGTATGTATATTGATAATTTCGGCATTGATTCCCATTTCTGCTAATTGCTGACCTGCTTCAATGGCTTTCCATACTAAATGTCCGGTTGCAAAAATACTTACATCTTTTCCTTCGTTCAGCATTAATGCTTTTCCAATTTCAAACACTTGATCTGCCGGTGTAAAATTTGGAACAGCGGGTCTACCAAAACGTAAATAAACAGGACCTTGATGTGCTGCAATAGCAATGGTTGCGGCTTTAGTTTGATTGAAATCGCAAGGATTAATAACGGTCATGTTCGGTAACATTTTCATTAATCCAATGTCTTCTAATATTTGATGTGTAGCACCGTCTTCGCCTAAAGTTAAGCCCGCATGCGAAGCACAGATTTTTACATTTTTTTCTGAATAAGCAACCGATTGACGAATTTGATCATATACTCTTCCAGTAGAAAAGTTTGCAAATGTTCCAGTGAATGGAATTTTACCACCAATGGTCATTCCTGCTGCCATTCCAATCATATTTGCTTCTGCAATACCAACTTGAAAAAATCTTTCGGGATGGTCTTTTGCAAATGCATCCATTTTTAATGATCCTGTTAAGTCGGCACATAATGCCACTACATTTGGATTTGTTTTTCCTAGAGCTGATAATCCAGCGCCAAATCCTGATCTGGTGTCTTTTTTTTCTGTGTAAGTATATTGTTTCATATTATATAATTTTAAAATCTAATGGTTGCAGAATTGCCAGAGCTAATTTTAAATCGTTCATCTCTGGTGGTCATGGCTCTTTTGGAGCCTTTGTTTTTATAAACTAATCGGTAATTTCCTGGTTGCAAAGTGATGGTTTCTGTAATAGTATTTCCATTGATATCGCATACCCAATCTAAATCTTGACCTTTTTCTTTGAAAATACTACCTAATACCGGAACGGCATTGGTATTTAAAATAGTTACAATACCCGGTGCCGGAATTTTAATGGTAGTGAGTTCGCTCTGTGCAATGCGAGTAGCACGAATACTAATGCGAGGCAATGTTAAAATTTCCACATCGTATAAACCAGTAAGGTATTTTCTTTTTTCGTTGATGGTTAATACGTCGATACTTTCTGTTTCATTCGCTTTACTAATCACACAGGCAAGTTCTTTGTATGTGCTTAAGCCATCAGTGGTTACCAGCAATTCACCTTGAGCAGCAGCTATGTTAATGGTGTTGTGTTGGTTAGTAGCAATACGCACATCTTTCTTTTCAATGGCAGGAATAGTATGTACCACAATATTGTAATTATTAATTGGATCTACTTGTAAAGTATCTGCATTTCCTCTTGCATTCAAAGTATGAATAAAGTGATAGCGTTGTATACCTACCGCATTATCATAAAAAGTAACAGGGATATTTGTTTCGGTTGCTTTCCCTTTTTCATCTAATAAATTTAACTGAAGTGTTGTATTGTTCATTATAAAATTCATGGTAGATTTAAGGGCTCTTTTAAAACCAATTTCATCTTGTGCATCGTCGTATCTTCCAATGCAATCAAATGTTGCAGCCGATTCGGCACTTAAGCCTAATCCAATAATAAATGGTTGTAAAATAATTCCTTTTTGTTGTAGTTTTTTGGAGATTTCGCAAGCGTTTCCATCACAAGATTCTATACCATCTGTAATAAGAATCACAATATTTCTACATTTTTCGTTGCTACCAATAAAATCATTTGCGCATTGCTCTAAAGCATAGGCAATAGGAGTGATACCTTTAGCTTGTAAGCTGCTTAATTTAAGTTTGATGTTGTTGGCATTGTTTGGTCTGATGGGTGTTTCTAAGCGAGAATCTTTGCAATCGTGTAAGCTTAGTGCAGACATACTGCCAAAAACACGCAAGCCCATCTCGATATTTGGAATTTTTTGCAGACTGTCTGCCATAGCAGCAATTACCGTTTTGGAAATTTTAAATCTATTCGAAGTGCTCCAATTATTAGTCATACTTCCAGATGCATCCATCATAAAAAGTATTCTTGTTTTAATATTGCTATTTGGTTTGCTTTGGGCAAAACCAATACTGGCAATACTTTGAAGTATTACTAAAAATAAAACGAATCGATTATATAATAGTTTGTTCATTTAAAAATTAGTAGTTGTTGCAATGCCAGAAACAATGGTAAATTTTTTCTGTAAAGTTGATTTATTGCTGATGGCATTTTTTGCTCGGTAAGTCAATTCGTAATTTCCGGGTTGTAATTGTATGCTTTGTTTATTTGTACCTACCGGCAAAACAGCCACCTGTATTAAATTATTTTGTTCTCTTTTAAAAATAGAAAGGTAACCTGGCTGCGCTTTTACAATTTGTAATGATCCTGCAGCAGGAATATTAATATTATTTTGTTGAGACTGAATAATATTTACTTCGGGAATTAAAATTTTAGGACAAGTTAAAATTTCAATACTATAAACCCCAGTTAAATAATTTTGTGTGCTATTAATATTTTGGATATTGATTATTTGATTTTTTTGTTTGACAATGGCTTGTAAATTTTTGTATTTGCTAGTACCTGCCATATTTATTTTTAGAGAGCCCTGCCCGGCACTTGTAGCCGCTATGGTATGTTTGCCAGGGATTAATTCGATATTGTTGATTGCTTTGGCTGGTATGGTATGAATCTTTACATCGTATTTTCTTTGTGGGTCAACAAACAAGGTATCTGGATTGCCAGCTGTATTTAAGGTGTGAATAATATTGTATTTGATTGCTTTATTCTCCTGATCATAAAATGTCATGTTGA
>CAIKLP010000079.1 GCA_903828245.1 uncultured bacterium
GCATTCACATTTCCAATTTCTGTTTGGAGAATAGCAAGTAAAGATTTTAATTTATTTTTTACGACAAAATGATAATCTTCGCCATAAGCATAGGTAGAAATTTTTGGTGCATGGAGGTCGATTTGCTTTTTATTAGTAAAATAATTATAACTAAGCGATATCACAGATTTGGCACCTTCTACCAATTTGCGAGGGTCTAATCGCATATCGAAATGATTTTCCATATAGGCCATTTCGCCATGTTTCTTTTGGGCTAACCAATTACTTAAATTAGCTTCTTCCTCGGCTAAAAAGCGCGCTTTTGCAATGCCACAAGACTGAAATCCAAGCTTTTTTGCGGTATCTTTGATCAGTTGCGTGTATTGTTGGCTTTGCATGTATATTTAGAATATTAATCAAATTTACAGCTTATTTTAAAAAAAAGGTGAGGACAATTCTATTATTCTTTTGCTTTGTGTTTTTCAGTAGTTTGTTATTAGGACAGCAAATCAGGGGTATTTCTTTTGCTGGCAATACCACGGCTGCATTTGCGCAAACCAATAGGGTTTCAAATATATCAGGAGCAAAGCCACAAGGAATACAATTCGATTATTATAAACTAGGAGATTCCCAAGAAAATATCAATGTCTGTAATTGTATACCCAAATCGGGTATTTCTTTTAGTTATTTTAATTTAGATAAACCCGATTTATTAGGCAATGCACTTAGCGCATCATTATTTATAGAGCCGCAATATAGCATTACAAATCGTTATGTTTTTGCAATAAGAGCACAAGCAGGATTTGTTTATGCAACAAAAAAGTTTGATATAAATACCAATCCAGGAAATTTAACTTACAGCTCAAACATAAGCAATTACTTGGCTTTGGGCATCAGTAATTATTATTTCATCAATCCTAAAACTGCTTTAAATTTATCTTTTATTTTTAATCATATTTCGAATGGGGGGATTAAAGATCCCAACAATGGATTAAATTTTCCTGGAGTAAATATTGGTTTGAATTATTTTTTCGAAAAACCCAATTATGATAAGAGAGTACGTGTTAAACCAAAAGTTGAAAAATCAATTTCAAGTTATTTAACGCTGTTTTATGCTGCAACTACTAGTAGTAATTTTGCTACTAAAAAGTATTCGATTTTTGGATTAGAATTAAGTGGCGTAAAAAAAATAAATGGCGTGCTTTTTACAACTGCTACCTTTTCGTTGTATCAAGATAAAGCTGTTCAACAGAAATTAAGACAGGATTCTTTATCGGCGCAAAGTCAATACAGATACGGTATTGCTTCGGGTATTGGCTTTAATATGGGTAAAGTTAACTTTGCGAGTAGCCTTGGAGTTTATGTGTATGATCCAATTAATTACTATGCGCGTATTTACCATCAACACGAATTAAGCTATCAATTAAATAAGCAATGGGCCATAGGTGTAAACTTAAAAGCGCATACTTATATTGCGAATTATACCGACATCAGAATAAAATATTTATTGAATTAAAATAAAGAAGGGTTGTTAGATTTGTAATTCGGTAATTTATTTAAATGCTTATAAGCCAGTTCTGTCGCTTCTCTTCCTCTTGGCGTACGCATTAAAAATCCTTCTTGAATCAAGAATGGTTCGTATACTTCTTCAATCGTGCCTTCGTCTTCGCCAACCGCTGTAGCTATTGTTTTTAGGCCAACAGGGCCGCCTTTGAATTTATCAATAATGGTAATTAAAATTTTATTATCCATTTCATCTAATCCATATTCATCTACATTTAATGCATTTAATGCAAATTGAGAAATGGCGGTATCAATTTTTCCATTACCTTTTATTTCGGCAAAATCTCTGGTACGTCTGAGTAATGCATTCGCAATTCGAGGGGTTCCTCTACTTCTTCTAGCAATTTCGAAAGCACCTTCTTCGGTAATTGGAGTGGTTAAAATCCCTGAAGAACGCAATACAATATCTGTTAACAATTTAGAGTCGTAATATTCTAATCTGGCGTTAATACCAAAGCGCGCGCGCAAAGGTGCGGTTAATAAGCCCGAGCGAGTAGTTGCGCCAATTAAAGTAAATGGATTTAAACTAATTTGTACCGAACGCGCATTGGGTCCGCTATCGAGCATAATATCAATTTTATAATCTTCCATTGCAGAGTATAAATACTCTTCTACTACCGGACTCAATCGGTGAATCTCGTCGATAAATAAAATATCTCCTTCTTCTAAATTGGTAAGTAAACCAGCTAAATCACCTGGTTTATCTAATACAGGGCCAGAGGTAATTTTAATATTAACGCCTAATTCATTGGCAATAATATGGGAAAGTGTTGTTTTACCTAATCCTGGAGGACCGTGCAAAAGCACATGGTCTAGCGCTTCTTTTCTTTTTTTTGCTGCCTCTACAAATATTTTTAAATTCTCAATAATTTTAAACTGACCTGTAAAATCATCGAAGGCAGATGGCCGAAGCACGCGTTCTATTTCGCGGTCATCGTTGTCTAAATTTTCGAAAGATGGATCAAGGTTAGCATTCATTTTTGATTAAGGTTTTTGAAAATAAGACATCAGTTTCATTTGTATTACGCCTAAGATAGCTTCTTTTACAATGCCTTTAGACATCTTACTAGTGCCTTCGCTGCGATCTGTAAAAATAATAGGTACTTCAATAATGTTAAATCCTTTTTTCCATGTCACAAATTTCATTTCAATTTGAAAGGCATAACCCACAAACTTTATTTTATTGAAATCGATAGATTGCAAAACTTCTCTTCTATAACATTTGAAACCGGCAGTGGCATCGTTGATGGGCATTCCGGTAATGAATTGTACATATTTAGAGGCGTAAAAAGAGAGTAAAACCCTGCTCATTGGCCAATTAACAACATTGATACCCGATTTATACCTCGATCCAATAGCTAAATCGGCGCCATTGGCACAGTTTTCTCGGAGTTTAATTAAATCTTCGGGGTTATGAGAAAAATCGGCATCCATTTCAAAAATAAAATGGTAATGATGTGCCAATGCCCATTGGAAACCTGCTATATATGCGGTTCCTAGGCCAAGCTTACCAGAACGTTCGATTAAAAATAATTTATCGGGGAATGTTTTTTGTAAATCTTTGATTATTTGTCCGGTGCCATCTGGCGAACCATCGTCTACCAATAATACATGAAAAGAGGGCTCCAAAGAAAGCACCTTTCGAATCATTTTTTCAATGTTCTCTTTCTCGTTATAGGTAGGAATGATGACTAAACTATCTGACATTATTTTTTTTCTCCTACGAAGATAATTAATATTTTGAAATCCGTAATTTTAGCACATGAACAAAGCCATATTTTTAGACAGAGACGGTATTATCAACGAAGAAATTGGAGATTATGTGAAGCGTTTCGAAGATTTTAAATTATTGCCTCATTTAGCCGAAACCCTCAAAAATTACCAATCTCAGGGCTTTTTAATCATTGTTATTACCAATCAAGGAGGATTAGCTAAGGGCTTATACACCGTATCCGAACTCAATAAAATGCATCAGTATTTTTTAAATGAGATGGAAAAAGCAGGTGTTACCATCACAGAAATTTATTATTGTCCACATCACCCAGATTTTAATGGCAATTGTTTGTGTCGAAAACCAGGCAGTTTGCTGGTTGAAAAAGCAATGGCCAGGTTCGATATAGATCCTAAGGCTTCTTATTTTATTGGAGATAGGCCAAGAGATGCCGAAGCGGGAGAAAAAGTAGGGGTAAAAGGCATATTGGTGCCAAGTAATACTTTACTCAAAGATGTATTGCTAAAATAAGCTTAAATTATTTTGCATTTGCTTTTGCATGATCTGCTAAAAACTGCGCCAAACCACTATCGGTTAAAGGGTGTTTTAACAATTGCAAAATGGCAGATAAAGGACCTGTCATTACATCGGCACCAATTTTAGCACATTGAATAATGTGTAATGGATGACGAACAGAAGCTGCTAAAATTTGTGTTTCGTATTGGTAGTTATCAAATATCAAACGAATGTCTTCAATTAAAATCATACCATCAGAAGAGATATCATCTAAGCGACCAACAAAAGGTGAAACATAGGTAGCACCTGCTTTTGCAGCCAACAAGGCTTGTCCTGCAGAAAATATTAAGGTACAATTGGTACGAATTCCTTTTTTAGAAAAATACTTTAATGCTTTTATACCATCTTTCACCATTGGAATTTTCACTACAATTTTAGGATCGATAGCAGCCAATTTTTCACCTTCGGCAATCATACCTTCGTAATCTGTTGCAATAACTTCTGCACTAACTTTGTCTTCAACAATATCGCAAATTGCTTTGTAGTGTTTCATTACATTTTCTTCACCGGCAATACCTTCTTTAGCCATCAAAGAAGGATTGGTAGTTACACCATCTAAAATACCTAAAGCTTGTGCTTCTTTAATTTGATCTAAATTTGCTGTGTCGATGAAAAACTGCATAATAAAATATATAAAGGTAAAAATGGATTCAAAAAAATGGGTAAGCAACTTATATCGCACCGCTACAACCTTTTACCCTTGCTTCCTTCCGAACCTGGGGGAGTTCAAAGGGAGCTGGTCGTATAAGACTTACCCAGGGCAAATATAAAAAAATTAAATTCTAATTGCGGTTTAACTAAATCAAAATATCTTTGAAATATGAAAAAATTGAAGTTGGAGGAATTAGGTAGAATGGATGTAGCTGCTTTTAAGGCTGCTAGCAAAACGCCAATCATTATTGTTTTAGATAATATTCGGTCGATGAATAATATTGGTTCGGTATTTAGGTCGGCCGATGCATTTGCTGTGGAAGCCATTTATTTATGTGGTATTACCGCGCAACCTCCACACCGTGAAATTGAAAAAACGGCATTGGGTGCTACAGATTCGGTGCAATGGAAATATTTCGAAAATACCTTAGCGGCCATTACCGATTTAAAGGCTAAGGCCTATCATATATGCGCCATTGAGCAAGTGGCTAATAGTGTTTCTTTAGCGCAATTATCAATAGATAAAGAACTTAAATATGCTTTAATTTTTGGTAACGAAGTAATGGGAGTAGAGCAACAAGCAATTAATCAATCAGATACTTGTATTGAAATTCCACAATTTGGTACCAAGCACTCTTTTAATATTGCGGTTACCGCAGGAATTGTTTTATGGGAGTGTTATAGACAACTCCATAAATAGCACAAAAATGCTTATTTTAGGCATTAAAATCAATCACATTGGCAAAAACGACAGAAGTTAAGGAAACCCCCTTAATGAAACAATATAACGAAATCAAGGCGAAGCATCCAGGTGCTTTGTTATTGTTTCGAGTGGGCGATTTTTACGAAACATTTGGCGAAGATGCTGTTAAAACGGCAGCGGTTTTGGGCATTGTGCTTACCAAAAGGGCGAATGGTTCTGCTGCGTTTATCGAGCTAGCAGGATTTCCACATCATTCCATCGATTCTTATTTACCCAAATTAGTGAGGGCTGGTTTTAGAGTGGCTATTTGTGATCAATTAGAAGATCCAAAAACGACTAAAACAATTGTTAAACGAGGAGTGACGGAAATGGTGACTCCCGGTGTTTCTTATAGCGATCATATTCTTCAACATAAATCAAATAATTATTTAGCAGCGGTTCATTTTTATTCCGATCAACTCATAGGTATTTCTTTTTTAGATATTTCGACCGGAGAGTTTTTAGTTGCGCAAGGAAATGCAGATTATATCGATAAATTAATTCAAAGCTTTAAGCCTAGCGAAATTCTTTGTGTAAGAAATCAGCAAAAGAAATTATTGCAATTATTTGGTGATTCCTTTTATTATTTTGGTTTAGAAGAATGGGTTTTTGCAGCAGATTATGCAACAGAAACTTTGACCAAACATTTTCAAACCAATGGCTTAAAAGGCTTTGGAATAGAGGCTTTAGACGCGGCAATCATTGCAGCAGGAGCGGCTTTACACTATATTTACGATACACAACATCATCAGTTAAAACATATTTCTACTATCAGTAGAATTATGGAAGAAAATTATGTTTGGCTCGATCGATTCACTATTCGGAATTTAGAATTAGTGACTGCGAATAACGAAAATGCCATTACGTTATTAAACGTATTAGATTATACAAATTGTTCGATGGGAGCGAGGTTGCTCCGAAAATGGATTTTATTACCGCTCAAAGATAAGCAGGCTATAGAAAAACGCCATGCCTTAGTCGCTTTGTTGCAAAAAGAAACCGAATTTCATCAGCAATTAGAAGAGCAAATCAAAAATATAGGCGACTTAGAAAGATTAATAGCAAAAGTGGCTTTACAAAAAGTGAATCCGCGCGAATTAATTCAATTGGCGCGTTCGTTAAATGCCATTGAAACAATTAAATCACTAGCCAGCGCTATTGATGCGCCAAGTATTCAAGAAATAGCCAAACAATTAGATCCTTGTTTAGCATTAGCAGCAAAAATTAATCAATTTATTCAAGCCGATCCTCCGGCATTATTGGTTAAAGGAAATGTAATAGCAGCAGGTGTTTCGGAAGAATTAGATGAACTTCGAAAAATTGCATTTAGTGGTAAAGATTATTTATTAGCCATTCAAAAAAGAGAGTCCGAAAATACAGGCATCTCTTCTTTAAAGGTTGCCTTTAATAGTGTTTTTGGTTATTATTTAGAAGTTACTCACGTACATAAAGATAAAGTACCAAGCGATTGGATTCGTAAGCAAACATTGGTGAATGCCGAAAGATATATTACGCCCGAATTAAAAGAATACGAAGAAAAAATTATAGGGGCAGAAGAAAAAATTGCAGCCATCGAATTTCAACTTTATCAAGAATTGATATTGTCTATGTTGCCATACATTCAGCCTATTCAAGCTGATGCGCAAATCGTTGCATTTTTAGATGTGATTGGCTCTTTTGCATTTACAGCAGCTAAAAACGATTATGTTCAACCCGAATTAACAGACGATGCCGTATTAACTATTACTGATGGCAGACACCCAGTTATTGAACATACTTTAGCCATTGGCGAAAGTTATATTCCAAATAATATTTTGCTCGATCCACAATCGCAACAAATGATTATGATTACGGGGCCAAACATGTCTGGAAAATCGGCTATATTAAGGCAAACAGGCTTAATAGTACTAATGGCTCAAATAGGATCTTTCGTGCCTGCAAAAGCCCTTAAAATGGGCATTGTAGATAAAATATTTACGAGGGTTGGAGCCTCAGATAATATTTCTACCGGCGAATCTACTTTTATGGTGGAGATGAACGAAACGGCGAGTATTTTAAATAATTTATCGGATCGAAGTTTAGTTTTATTAGATGAAATTGGTCGTGGCACCAGCACCTACGATGGCATCTCTATCGCCTGGGCGATCGCAGAATACATTCACAATCACCCAACGGTTTTAGCTAAAACTTTATTTGCTACCCATTACCACGAATTAAATGAAATGGCGCAATCGTTTCCGCGGATTAAAAATTACCATGTTTCCATAAAAGAAATGGATCAAAAGATTATTTTCTTGCGTAAATTATTACCCGGAGGCAGCGAGCATAGTTTTGGAATTCATGTCGCTAAAATGGCTGGAATGCCCGGCAGCGTGCTTAAATCGGCTAATGTAATGTTGAAAAAATTAGAAGAACAAAGAAGCAGCGGTGGAGATATTAAATCTGCCATAAAGAAAGCTAAAACCAGTAGTTCCGAATTTCAATTAAACATGTTTTCGATAGACGATCCAGTCTTAAAAGAAATCAGAGATAACTTAAATGGCTTAGATGTAAACGCATTAACGCCAGTCGAAGCGCTCTTGAAACTCGACGCTATTCAAAAATTATTAAAGAGTTAATGTTGGCATTTGAAAAATCTTTCGAGTTATTTTTAGCAGAAAATAATTATGCCTATAGTCATTTTATCGATGAACAATTGCATGCAAAAGTTTATCAATTAACGGCTATTCCTTTGCAAATTATTTTGCTTAAGAACAATCAAATAACGACTGAGGCACAAGCCATTGATTTACAAAAATCGGCTTTAAACAGCCTTCAAAACAACGCCAAACGCATCTTGCTTTTGCAATACCAGTGGGAGTTTAAGCGCGAAATAGTTGCGAGTAGGCTGCGTTCTTTAATGGGTTTAAATCAAAAAATCCATGGCCGAAAATGTCAAATTTTACGCGTCGATAAATTAATAGCAGCCGAATTTTTAACAGCGAATCACTTACAAGGTAACTGTAATGCACGCTATCATTTTGCTTTGGTTTTAGCAAAAGAAATAGTAGCCATGGCCACTTTTTCTGCGGCAAGAATGTTAAGCAATAGGGAAGTGCCAGCCCGTTCTTTTGAGCTGCTACGTTTCGCAACCAAAAAAGGTTTTACTGTTGTTGGAGGTTTAACCAAATTACTGCATCATTTTCAAGACATTCAAAAAATGGATGAGCTCATGACCTATACAGATATTGCGTTTGCAGGTAATGCGGGCTTTAAAAAAATGGGATTCGAAAAGCACAGTATTAAAAATCCAATGCCATTTTATTTATCCGACAATGGCGAAATGTGTAGCGTAAAAAAAAATGGGAATAACATGTCTGCTATTCCCATTTTTCATTTAGGAAGTTTTAAATTAATTAAAAAGTATTCCTAATTATTTGACAAGTTTTTCTAGTGCATTATCTAGTTCTTCTCCTCTAAGGTTTTTACCCACAATAATTCCGTTGCCATCTATTAAAAAGTTTTGAGGTATAAACGAAACGCCATAAGTAGCTGCAGCCGAAGAATACCAGCCTTTTAAGTCAGACACATGATTTTCCCAAACTAATTTGTCTTTGGCAATTGCCGCCATCCAAGGTTCTTTTGTTTTGTCTAAAGAAACACTATAAATATCAAAGCCTTTTGCATTTTTAAACTTTGCTGTTTTATACTGGGCATAAGTTTTAATTAAGTTTGGATTTTCCATTCTACATGGACCGCACCAAGATGCCCAAAAATCTAGTAATACCACTTTACCTTTGATAGCCGATAGGGCAATCTCTTTGCCTTCTGTGTTCGCTAGTTTTAAATCAATAAATTTATTGCCTACTTCAATTCCTTCAGATTGTGCATTTGCAAATGCACTAAATCCAACTGCTAAAACAATAGCTAAAAATAATTTTTTCATAAATAATAATTATACGGTTTGATAATGATCTTCAATAATTTTTCCTTTTTCACATTTGATAATTCTCGATGGGAATTTTTCGATCATGCGGTAATCGTGCGTAGCCATTACCACTGCGGTGCCCATCTTCGAAATCTTTAATAATAAATTCATGATTTCTATTGAAGAATCTGGATCTAAATTTCCGGTAGGTTCATCGGCCAAAATAACGGCTGGGTGATTAACCATGGCACGCGCAATAACTACCCTTTGTTGTTCTCCACCAGATAATTGATGTGGCATTTTATGGTTTTTACCAGCCAAACCTACTTCGTTAATTACTTCTTCGGTTCTGGCAGCAATCATTTTTGGATCGTCCCAACCAGTAGCACTCATCACAAATTTTAAATTGTCTTCTACCGAACGGTCGGTTAATAGTTGAAAATCTTGGAATACGATGCCCATTTTTCTACGCATAAATGGCACCTCTTTTTCTTTAATAGTAGTGAGGGAATAACCAACCACCTCGCCATTTCCTTGGCTTATTTTAAGATCACCATAAATGGTTTTAAGTAAACTGCTTTTTCCGCTACCCGTTTGGCCAATTAAAAAAACAAATTCGCCTTTATTGATAGTTAATGTAACGCCAGAAAGCACCAAGTGGTCTTGCTGAAAAACGTTGATATCTTGCAGTTGAATAATCGGGCTATTGGTCTCCATTGAATGTTAGTTTTTGTATTACCCCAAAAGGCATGGTGTTAATAAGTTCATTAATATATTCGGAATGTTCACCCAAACCGCATTTTTCAATAGATTTCTCTGGTCTATCTACCCTAAAATAGGCTAAAAGTGTAAATTGTTCGTCTCTCAGTTGAATGTAATCGGGGATTTTGGCAATCCCTTTCACTTTAATTATATACAATTGGCCTCCTTTGTTTGAAATTGTAAATTCGTCAATTTCTTTTATATTTGCGCATCGCTATTTTAACAAAAATAGGGTATTATAACGATTAACAAAATAGTTTTTTTACACATTATAATGGGTAATTAAACCTACAAAACGCAATCAAAAAACAATAAATATGAGAACTTTTCAATTTAAGTTGGTATTAACAGCATTGGCAATTACGGCTTTCTTTTCGAGTTGTAATTCTTTAAAGTCGATGAAAACCAAAGCTAATACCATTAGTTATGAGGCAAAACCAAGTCCATTAGAAGTGAGGGGAGATAGTATCGACGTTATGGTAACAGGTAAAATTCCTGCTAAATATTTCGATAAAAAGACTAGCATTAGTCTCAATCCTAGCATCGTATATAATGGCACAGCTGTTAAATTAAAACCAGCATTTATTAAAGGTGAATTAGTGGTTGATGTAAAAGGAGCAACCATTAGTAAGTTAACTGGCGGCACCTTTACTTATAGCGATCGTGTTGCATATAACGATCAAATGGCAGATGCGACTTTAGTTTTTGATTTAGTGGCAACAAAAGGTACAAAATGCCTTGCTTTTACTGCTGTTGAAATTGCAAAAGGCACCTTAACTACTGCTTATTCAGTAAACGCAACAGATGTAGCTATTTTAGCTCCAGATAATTTTCAAAAAGTGGTACCGGTTGAATTAAAAGGACAAATTTTATTCAACATTGACGACGATGCAATTGCGTCTAAACAACAAAAATCAAAAGATATCAAAGCATTCGAGACTTTTGTTAAATCGGGTAATCAATTAACTGGTATTAGTATTTCTTCTTATGCATCTCCAGATGGAGAATTAAGAAGAAACGATCAATTATCAATTAATAGAACAGATGCAGCATATTCATTTTTACTTTCTTGGTTAAAGAAAAAAGGAGTGAAGCAAGTGAACGATAGTTCTTTTTACAAAAGATCAGCAACAGCAGAAGATTGGGATGGTTTAAAGCAAGCGGCTGCTAGTTCAGATTTAGCCGATCGTGATCAAATTATTAATATTGTTTCTAACATTGCCGATCCTATCGAAAGAGAAAATGCGATCAAAAAATTAAAATCTTACCAAAAAATGGCGAATAAATTATTGCCAACTTTAAGAAGATCTGAAATTACTTTAATGGCTAATGCGAAAGTTAAAACGGATGCAGAAATAACAGCTGAAGCCGCAAAAGATACGCCAATGCTTACTGCAGCAGAAATTCTTTATGCTGCTACCTTAACAACTGACGAGTCTGCAAAATTAGCTATTTACCAAAAAGCCAACGTAGCATTTCCTTACGAATGGAGAGCACAAAATAATATGGCATATATTTATTTAAATCAAGGCAATAAAGCTGACAAAGCAATTGAATTGTTAAATGAAGCAGCTTCTTTAGATAAAGACAATGCAATTGTATATAATAACCTTGGGCTTGCTTATGCACAAAAGCACGATTATGCAAATGCCGAAAGAAATTACTTATTGGCTAAATCTTTTGGTGCGCAAAATAACATCAACTTAGGTAATACTAAGATTCGTCAAGGCGATTATAATGCAGCTTTATCTTATTATGGAACGGTGAATGCATGTACTTATAATGCCGCATTAGCAGCCGCTTTATCGGGTAATTACGAGCAAGCATTAAAGAACTTAGATTGCGCTAAACAAAATGCGAATGCATATTATTTAAGAGCAATAATTGCAGCAAGAACTAATAACTTAGATAATTTAACAACAAATTTAGCTCGTGCAATTTTAGAAGATCAATCTTTTAAAGCAAAAGCAATTAAAGATTTAGAGTTTAAGAAATTTGCCGAAACCGATGCATTTAAAGTGGCAGTAAGGTAATACAACATTCAATAAAGGAATAGCCAATTAATTTATTTTAATTGGCTATTTTTTTGAGAAATGCAATCGTATTGATACCATCTGCATAATCTGTTAAGCTAGGGTTTTGCGTTTCTCCAAAGCCAACTAATTGGGTATTGATAGCTAAATTTAAATGACTAGCCACGCATTGAATTTTTTCTTGATCGGCATTTATTTTTTCGGTCAATGCTTCCAAGTTTTCGTAAAATTCGTAATGTAAAACCGATATAGCGGCTTGAAGTGCGGCACTTTCTTTCAATAGTAAAAAGCCATTATCTAGGTGTTTTACGCCATTCACTAATAACAGTGATTTTTGAAAATCATAATTATTGTGGTATTTATGAAAATCGGCAATGGGTTGATAGCTTTCTAAATGAGTTAATAAATAAGTTAAATCGTAATTTTTTGGAAGATAGATTTTAGAAACATTTCTACAGCCTAAACCAAAATATTGAAAAATATCTTTCCCTAAAATATTTATTTCTTCCGGTGTTTCGTTACTAGATAATACCGCAATACTGTTTCTGTTTTTTCGAATAATATGTGGTTTGTTGCCAAAATAATATTCAAAATACCTCGCAGAATTGTCGCTACCCGTTGCTATCACTGCATCTACCGCATTTAATCTTTCTGGATAAAATATTTTATTTTTTAATTCGGGAGCGATAGAAATCAATTTTTCTAAAAGCATTGGAATTAATTGTTGGTCTTGAGAAGATAATTTAATATGTGCTTCGTGCCCCGTAATTAATACCGATAAAATATCGTGAAAGCCAACCATTGGAATATTTCCGGCTAACACTAAACCCACTTTTTTGGGAGTATGATTGGCCAAAACACCTTCCGCATTTACCCAATTAGTTAGATTTTCGCTTGTTAATAATTTGGCCCAAGCATCAATGGCTATAGTCACATTTGCCGAATTAAACCAAGCATTATAGTTCGATACACTATTAATTTGTGCTTTTAATGCTTCATCCTTTGTATTTAAATATTCCCCTAAACCATTTAAAGCAGCTATTATTTTCATTTTTTATATTTTATTTTGAATTTCTGAAATCAAAAAAAGCACTTTATTGTTATATTTGCAGGGCTGAATTTAAGAAATAAGATACAAATGGCTATTATAATTACCGAAGAATGTATTAATTGTGGTGCCTGCGAGCCAGAATGCCCAAATAATGCAATATATGATGCAGGCGCTGCCTGGAAATTTTCAGAAGGAACTAACTTAAAAGGGCTAATAGATTTTGGCGATGGTCATAATATCGATGCGGATTTAGCACAAAATGCCGTTTCTGACGAAGTATATTATATTGTTCCTGATAAGTGTACCGAATGTGTTGGTTTTCACGATGAGCCACAATGTGCAGCGGTTTGTCCTGTAGATTGCTGCATCGATGACGAAAATGTTCGAGAAAGCAAAGAAGAATTATTAGTCAAGAAAACTTGGTTGCATCAAGAATAATTTAAAAATAAAAGCATGAACAGACAATTTGCGATCATTACTTTAAGCGTTGTTCCTGTTCGAGCACAACCCTCAGATGCTGCAGAGCAAATTAGCCAATTATTATTTGGCGAATCGGTCGAAATTTTAGCGCAAGAAACTAAATGGTGGAAAGTGCAATGTTTGTTCGATGATTACATTGGATGGATAGATCCTAAACAGTGCCAACTTATTCCTGCCACTTCGTTAAATACTCCACAGCAAATTAGCATAGACAGGTTGTCTATGATCAGCAATGGCAATGGCTTGCAGCCAATTAGTATCGGTTCTACATTGCCTAATTTTCAAAATAATACGATTGCAATTAACGAATGTAAATTTACATTTGCAGGTCAGACAAATGCCGAAAATTATTTTTCTTTTGCCAACATTTCGGATTTAGCCAAACTTTTTTTAGCAGCTCCTTATCAATGGGGAGGGCGGTCTATATTAGGGATTGACTGTTCTGGTTTTACGCAATTGGTCTATAAAATTATTGGTATTAAATTGCCTAGAGATGCCAAAGATCAAGCATTACAAGGCCAGGTGATTAATTTTTTTGCAGAATTACAAGCAGGCGATTTGGTTTTTTTCGATAATGAGCAAGGTAATATTATCCATGTAGGCATTGCATTAGCAGGCGGCCAAATTATTCACGCATCAGGCCAAGTACGCATCGATCAATTAGATCATCAAGGTATTTTTAATCAAGAAACAAATGCATATACGCATCAACTAAGATTAATGAAACGCTTAGCTGTAAAGGACTAGCGCTATATTATAAATTCCAAATTTTTAATACCCTATCATCACCAACACTTACTAAAGTATTTTCGAATGGCGTATAACAAAGCCTATTGACAGATAGTTTATGTCCATTTTGTTGGCTATTTAAATTTTGAAGCAATTGGTAATTGGCATCGTCCCAAATTTTTACATGCTTGTCTCTACTTGCAGATATAATAATTTGTTTTTCTGGTATAGCTAAAATATCGTTGATGGCAAATAAATGTGCGGGAATGGTTTGGACTAATTGATGATTTGTTGCGTCCCAAACATTGAGTTGTGCATCTCTAGATCCAGTAACATAATGTTGGGCATTGGTATTAAAACAGCTGGAAAAAATGGGAAGGCTATGTCCGCTAAGACTGCCTATTAAATTGGCATTGCTTCGATCGTAGCTTTGTAAAAATTGTTCTTTTCCGCCAATTAAACATTCGTTATTGTTCGGGTTTAAAGTAATGGTTCTTAAAGTTTGATGGTGTATTTTATATTTTTTAATTAGACTGAAGTCCTTTAAATCATAAACATTTAGGCTACCATCTTCCGAAACAGTATAGCAATTTGCTGCATCTGATTGTATCGAAAAAATAGCAGATTCGTGTGCTTTAAAATGAAAAAGTAATTGTTGGCTTTCAAAATCAAATACAGCAAGATGTCCGGTTCGATCGCCAGCAATTAAAATATTTGGCTGGCTAACCGAGTGTAAACAATATATGCTGGCTTTCATATGAAAAACCACTTTTAAAAAAGTTTTCTTTTTTAAACTCCATTCTACCACAGCACCTTCGCCACCAGCAGTAAACACAATATGTGGCTTGCTCGATCCTGCTAAAGCATAGATTGGATGTTTATGACCTTCTAAATCGTATGAATGTTTTGCGATTACCATGATGTTAAATATAGTATATATTTATTATTTTTGAAAAATGAGATTTGCCAATCCAACTATTTTATTTGCTTTATCTGCGGTATCAATTCCAATTTTGATCCACTTATTTAATTTACGCAAATTTAAAAGGGTCTTATTTACCAATGTGCAACTTTTAAAAGAAGTACAACAGCAAACCATTAAACAACATCGGCTCAAGCATTTATTGGTTTTATTAACTAGGATACTATTTATACTGTTCTTGGTTTTTGCCTTTGCTAAACCCTTTATTCCATCTAGTAAGCAATCAATTCGGCAAGGGGTAAATTATACTTCTATTTATATTGACAATTCCTTTAGCATGAATTTGCAAAACGAGGATGGTGTCTTATTAGAACAGGCTAAAAATAAAGCCAAAGAAATTATTTCTGCTTATCAAGCCTCAGATAAATTTCAAATTATAAGTAATGATTTAACCGCTCAAAGCCAGCATTTCCTCACTAAAGAAGAAACGCATAAAGCCATTGAAGAATTAAAAATCAGTCCAAATTTTTGTGCTTTAACAAGTGTAATGAATAGACAAAACAGCTTGTTTGCAACGGTTAACGCGACTAATAAAAACTGTTTTTATTTAAGTGATTTTCAAAAAAATTACATAGATAAAGAGATTAAACAAGTGATTGATACCCATATCAATTATCGAATGGTTTATTTTAATGCAAGCCCAATTCAAAATATTTCTATTGATTCTGTTTGGTTTGATGCACCAATACATTTGGCTAATCAAGCCGAAAAATTAATGATAAAAGTGACAAATCATTCAAGAGAAGCGATCAAAGATTTACCCATTAATTTACAACTAAATAATCAGTCTAAAGCACTCATTACTATTGATATAGCATCAAATGCTACAAAAATTGACACTATTTATTATACCAATAATTCTTCCAGTATTCAAAAGGGAATGGTAACTATTGCATCAGAACAATTATCATTCGACGACCAATATTATTTTGCATATGAAATTGCCGAAAATATTCCAGTATTATTAATTAATGGAAATAATCTTTCTAGTAAATATATTCAAACAGTTTATCAAACAGAAGCCATTATTAAGTTAAGTATAAATGCTTTTGAGCAAATCAATTATGCAGATTTTAATAATTACGAAACCATTATTTTAAACGAACCTGCTAACTTAAGCGTTGGCTTAATGGCCATGTTACAACAAGTTGTGGCAGATGGTAAAAGTTTAATTATTTTACCTTCCGAAAAAACCAATTTACTTTCCTTAAACAAGTTATTAAATACCTTCCAAATACCTAATTTTATTGCTCTTCAGTCGAATGAACAAAAAATTAAAGAGCTAAATATTTCAGATAAAATATTTTTAGGTGTTTTTAATAATTTTTCGGAAAACATGCAATTTCCAACAATAAAAAAATATTTTAATCAACAAAATAATGCTCTTGAAGCTATTCTAAAATTAAACGATGGCACCGTGGTGCTGCAAAAAAATAAGTATAAAAAGGGGAGTGTATACCTTTATTCATTTTCACTAGATCCTAGTTTTGGAGATTTTGCAAAGCATCCATTAATGGTGCCTTTGTTTTTGAGAATTCCACAAATTTCTAATTATGATTTACAATTGGCCTACGAATTAGGTAAGCAAAATAAGATTAACCTTTCGACCATTTCTAAACCCATTTTGGAGCAAAATCAATATCTTTTAAGCATTGGTTCTCAACAATGGATTCCCGAATGGAAAATCATCAATTCGAATACTTACCTGCTTATTCCTGCTGAAATAAATCAAGCGGGCTGGCTCTCCTTACAAAATAAACAGCAAAATATAAGGGCAATTGCCTTAAATTATAATCGTTCTGAATCTAATTTAAGCTACTTAAATAGCTCAGCATTAAGCGATTTTGGCTTCAAAACAGCTATAATTTACGAGGCATCGTTTCATAATTTCAAAAATACCATCGCACAAGACAATTTTGGGCTTCAATTATGGAAAATATGTGTTATTTTAGCACTAGTATTTTTAGCGTCAGAAGTGCTTATTTTAAGGTTCTTTAGCCGTTTTTAATCATAAAGAATAGAGGTTGGTTTTTGTGCTTTTTTGTATAAAAGAAGTAGGAGCTATAAAAATTCCTCGAATTTAGGAATGCCAATTAACAGCAATGAAAGTAATTTTACAATCCGTAACAGTTATCGATCCTACATCTGCACATCATTTAAAGGTGGTAGATATCTTTATTCAAGATAACCTCATCAAAGAAATTGGTAAAAAATTAAGTGTTGCGGGTGCCAAAACACTAGATTGTAAAGGTCAATATGTTTCGATTGGTTGGATGGATCTTCATGCGAATTTTTGTGATCCAGGATTCGAAACCAAAGAAGATATTCTGTCTGGATTAAATGCAGCAGCAAAAGGTGGTTTTGTTGGGGTTGCCTTAATGCCAAATACACAGCCCGCTTTAAAAAGTAAATCAGAAATCGAATACATCAATAATAAATCGAATAGCCATGCGGTTACTATTTATCCGATTGGCTGCTTGTCTGCCAATCGAGAAGGTAAAGATTTAGCCGAAATGTTTGACATGAAATTAGCAGGCGCAAAGGCATTCTCGGATGGCAATGCAGCTGTTCAAGATGCAGGCTTGATGTCTCGTGCAATGCTTTATGCGAAAGGGATTGACAGTTTAATTATTTCAAAACCGGAAGATAAAAATATTGCACAAAATGCGCAAATGAACGAAGGGCAAATGAGCACTTTACTTGGCATGAAGGGAAATCCTTCACTTGCAGAAGAGCTCATGGTTTCGCGTGATATTTTCTTAGCAGAATACCAAGATGCAAAAGTTCATTTTACTTGTATTACCTCAGCAAAGTCTGTTGAATTAATTAAATCGGCAAAGAAAAAGGGATTAAAAGTGACCGCAGATGTGAGCGTCAATCATCTTTATTTCGACGACACTATGCTCGAATCTTTCGATACCAATTTTAAATTATCGCCACCGCTTAGAACCAAAGAAGATATTAAAGCGCTTAAACAAGGATTAAAAGAGGGAACCATCGATGCTATTTGTTCGCAACACACACCAGAAGATATCGAACACAAGCAAGTAGAATTTGAATACGCCAAAGAAGGAATGATAGGCTTGCAAACAGCATTTTCATTGGCTTTGATGACACTCGAAAAACAAATGGACCTGAGCGATATTATAGCCAAATTCACTATTGCGCCTAGAGCCATTCTAGGATTACCAGCTCAAAGTATTGCAGTGAATCAAATGGCATCTCTTACCTTGTTTGATCCTGCTGCTACTTGGAAATTTCAAGCTTCCGAGAATGCATCAAAATCTAAAAATTCTGCTTTGTTTAATCAAGCATTAAAAGGAAAAGTCATTTCAATTATTAATAATCATCAGCTAAAATAAAATGGATAATTCAATCAAAGATGCTTTAGCTGCTACTATAGCTGGCTTTCAAAAGGGCTCCGCTTTACAAGGCGACACCATTGTAGTAAAAGAAGTTTTCGAACAATTGGTTCATGTTTTTGAATCAACCGAAGAATTCATGGACAAGGTGGCCTTACTCGATCAATGCATCGATGATAATCCAAAGTTTGATGCTATCAGAGAGTATTTGTTCGATTTATTAATGATTAATTTTTTTGCAGCCGATGCTTTGCAATTAGAAGAAGATTATTTAGAGTCGGAAGAATGGGAAGCCATTGAAGACCAAACAATAGACAGAGGGACAGAAATGTTAAACTTGTTATTGTATATCAAAGAATGTAAAGAAGAAGGCCTTGATCCAGATTTAGATGATTACTTAAAAGAGTTTTTATTAGTCGAAGATGATGAGTTTCAAGATGAGCATGCTATTTACGAAGACATCATTGCGAATCAAATGTTAATTGAGGCACCTTTTTCCGAAATCGCTAGGGTGCAGGCAACCTTAAATGCTAATTCTGAAATAAAAGAATGGTTTTATCCAATTGTTTCTTTCTTTTCGAATCCATCTTTTAAAGAGCAAGATTTCGAAGAATATACAACAGCTGCGCCGCAGAAGGCAATGGACGCTGCGGTTTTAGCTTCTTTGTTAGCATATTACCACGGAACCGATCGTTTTAATGAATCTTTTTTTAATTTATAATTATGGAAAATCAAGCAGTTAAAGAATTTAGAAGCGTTGCTTTAAAATGGGGAATCATCTCTGGTTTAGTATCCATTTTATATACCATTTTATTGTATGTGATTGATGCAAAATTATTAGCAAGCGGAACATGGACAAGCCTAAGCATGGTATTTATCATTACTTTTATTGTGTTATCTATTAAAGAATTTAAATCAACACAAGAAGGTTATATCAGTTTGTCGGAAGCTTTGTTTACAGGCTTCTTCACCTTTGTAATAGGCTCCTTAATTTCGGCTTTATTTGGATATCTCTTAATGAATTTTATTGATACCAATTTGCCCATCATTATCAAAGATACCGTGATTGAAAATGCAGTTGCGATGATGCAAAAATTTGGCGCATCCGAAGCCGACATTTCTAAAGCATTAGAAAGATTGAACGAGCAAGATTATAGTGTTACTTTAAAAAGAGTAGGTTTAAATTTCTTGGGTACCTCAGCTTTTGGCTTTGTTTTGTCATTCATTGTGGCTGCCATCATGAAAAAGAAAAGACCTGTTTTTGAATAAATAAAATTTGAATGGATATATCAATTGTTATTCCTTTATTGAATGAAGACGAATCACTTCCAGAATTGCATGATTGGATTGCAAGGGTAATGGAAGCGAATCAATTTAGCTATGAATTGCTTTTCATTGATGATGGCAGTACAGATCAATCGTGGAAAGTGATTGAAAGTTTGCAAGCTAAAAACCCCAATGTAAAGGGTATCAAGTTTCGTAGAAATTATGGTAAATCTGCTGCGCTCAATGTTGGTTTTGAAGCCACACATGGCAATGTGGTTTTTACCATGGATGCCGATTTGCAAGATAGCCCCGACGAATTACCGATCATGTATCATCGTTTAATCAACGAGCAATTAGATTTAATTTCTGGTTGGAAAAAGAAACGCTACGATCCAATATCGAAAACAATACCTACTAAATTATTTAATTGGGCTACCCGAAAAATGTCTGGTATTAATAATTTACACGATTTTAATTGCGGCTTAAAAGCCTATCGCAAAGAAGTGGTAAAAAATATTGAGGTATATGGCGAAATGCACCGTTATATTCCTGTAATTGCTAAGTGGGCTGGTTTTACAAAGATTGTGGAGCAGCCGGTAGAACACCGTGCCAGAAAATACGGAGTGACTAAGTTTGGATTAAGCAGATTTGTAAATGGATTTTTAGATTTACTTTCGATCTTTTTTGTAGGAAAATTTCAGAAAAAACCCATGCATTTTTTCGGCACCATTGGCGTGTTGTCATTTTTATCCGGAATGTTAATTGCTATTTACCTTATCGCCGATAAATTATATACCATTTACGAAGGCCAACATATTTCTAGAGATGTTACGGCGCAACCTTTGTTTTACATTGCTTTAGTGATGACCATTATTGGGGTGCAATTATTCTTAACCGGCTTTATTGCCGAAATGGTTGGTCGTAGTACACACGACCGAAACAATTATCAAATTGAAAAACACATTTAATTATTTAATACAATGAAATACCATTTAGTGTCTGGTGCCTGCGGATTTGTAGGAAGAAATTTAGTTAAAAGAATTTTAAAAAGTAATAACGATAGAATCATTATTGTCGATAATTTATCGACTGGTATTCATCCTGATAAATGGTTGTCAAATCCTAGTGCATCATTGCAAGATTTAGCAGTTTATGAAAATGAAAGGGTATATTTTTTCAATGGCGATTTTAGAGTGCTGTTAAATAAAATGACCGTTAATCAAAATTACATTCAAGATCATTACGGTTTAGCTTTCGATAAATTTACCGATGTTTTTCATTTTGCTGCCATTGTTGGTGGTCGTGCAAAAATTGATGGTGACCCAATGATGGTTGCGATAGATTTAGCCATTGATGCAGAATTTTTCTATTGGGTATGTAACCACAAACCGGCAAGGGTAATGTATCCAAGCTCTTCGGCTGCTTATCCAATCGATTTGCAATCTGATACCGACTTTGTAGCTTTAAAAGAAAGTGACATCGATTTTGATCATAACTTAGGTAAACCAGACATGACTTACGGTTGGTCAAAATTAACGGGTGAATATTTAGCCAGAATTGCTGCAAAATATTATGGCATTTCGGTGGCTTGTGTGCGTCCTTTTTCTGGTTATGGCGAAGACCAAGATTTAACTTATCCTATTCCAGCTATCGCACTTAGGGCAGCCAAAAAAGAAGATCCATTTGAAGTATGGGGATCTGGTAAACAAGGCAGAGATTTTGTACACATCGATGATTGTATTGATGCTATTTTTTTAGCAATGGATAATATCACCGACGGTTCTGCGATCAATATTGGCGCAGGTAGGTTGTACTCATTCTTAGAAATTATTGATGTTTTTGCAGGATTTGCAGGTTATCAACCAACCATCAAACCTTTATTAGATAAGCCTGTGGGCGTACATGCGAGACATTCAGACATGAGCTATGTATTAGAAAAATACGGTTGGACTCCAAAAATTTCTTTGGCAGAAGGTTTAAAAAGGGTTTACGATAAAGCAGTTGAAAATAGTAAAAATTAATAAATACTATTTTAAATGGAAATCGAAAAAATTGTATTATTTGGACCTGGACCACAATTTAAAGGAGGCATTGCCAATTACAATACCTCATTAGCTAAAGCGCTCGATGCGCAAGGGCACGATGTGCATATTGTTTCTTGGACACAACAATACCCTGCAATTATCCCGCGTGATTTTATTGATAGAAGTTCTAAGGCCGATCAATTGGCAGGAACAAATATCAACATCACTTATATTACAAATTATAACAATCCTTTTACTTGGTCTGAAACTATTGATTTTATTGCAAAATTAAAGCCTACTAAAGTTATTTTTCAATGGGCAATTGCTATCCAAGGATTGCCAATGGGGTATATTGCCCGAGGATTAAAAAAGAAAAATATAGAAGTTATTTTTGATTTGCATTTAGTGATTCAAAAAGAAGCCAGTTCTATTGATAAAATATTTACAAAATACGGATTAAAAGTAGCCGATACTTATATCGCTCATGCATATAAAACAGTTGAAGAATTAAGGTTAACTTTTCCAGATTTGAAGTTAACGGTCAATGAAACTGGGCAGCGTGCGAAAGATGATTCTTGCACCGTTATTAAATTATATCATCCCATCTATGATATGTTTAAACCGCAAGCAGACTTTGACATAGCCGCGAAAAAAAGAGAATTAAAACTTGCCCCAAAAGTATTGTTGTTTTTTGGTTTTATTAGAAAATACAAGGGTTTGCACCAAGTAATAGCCGCATTTAACGAAGTGGCTAAACAAAGAGACGATGTTTCTTTGTTAATCGTTGGAGAGTCTTTTTGGCATACTTTAGACCAGTCTAAATGGAGTACAAGGATAAAAAAAGCCTTGTTTAATTCTGCAAAATCTATTTTCTTAAATCAAACCGATAACGAACAAGATTACCGACCACTCGAACTCATTGAAGAATATCAATTACAAAATAGGGTAGCGGTAGTCAACGAATTTGTTTCAAACGAAAAAGTACATGAGTATTTTCAAATAGCAGATGCTATTTTATTATACTATTTAACGGCTACGCCTTCGGGTGTAGAATCCATTAGTTATAATTTCAATTTACCTGTTTTGGCTACTAAGGTTGGGCATTTTCCCGAAACCATTAAACATGGCTACAATGGTTATTTAGCCGAAGACAGAGACATTCAATCGATGGCCAAAGAGATGATCCATATGTTGGATGAACCCATTGATAGAAACAATGTGGCAGAAACAGCCAAACATTTAAGCTGGGAGAATTATGCAAAAGCCATACTAAATAAATAAGATGATTAAATCAATATTTTTAACCGCATTCGATTTAACTAAAAAAAACGCCATTGTTTTAATAGGTGTATTTTTGAGTATTGTATTGTTATCTTTTTTAATAGGACTTTTAGGCGAATTATTGCGTCAACAAATTATTGCTTCGGTTGTCTATAATATTTTTTCATTAATAGTCAATATCTCTATTACCATCGCAACAATTAAATTGGCATTTTCAATAATAGCTAATCAAACACTCACATTCGATTCAATCAAGCCTAATAAAGTCGAGCTTTTGAAGATTATTAGGTCTAGTTTTTATTTGATTTTATTGATTTTTTCGATCCTGTTTTTAACCCTTGGTTTTTTAGAATTGCTTGGTGTAATTGATCCTAGTTTTACTGCTTTTTTCGAAGATTTATCGAAAGATCCTAATCATTTATTTAATTATACCATGCTGCAATTAGCCTATACTTTGGCTATTTTATTATTGATTATTTTTCCTGTGCTCATTATTTATATGCGTTTAGGTTTTGTAAATTATTTAATTATCGATAAAGAAATAGAGGTAGGTAGTGCTTTTATGATAAGTTATCAATTTACTAAAGGAAAACTAGGCTTTATTATTTTATTGTATTTGGCTATCATAGCACTAAATATAATAGGTTTAGCCTTTTTGCTGATTGGCGTCTTATTTACGATCCCGATGTCATTTATGATCATCGCTTTGGCTTATCGCTATTTATTTCCAAAAGAACTTTTAGAAGAACCTAGCTTTTTAATTTAATTTATTTATTAATGGCTATTAAATCTTTCCTTGCTAAAATATATGCTCAAATACTTGTTCGAAAACTGCAACAAGATCAATTGCGTGCTATTGATATTCAAGCGCAAATCTTAGCAGATTTAATTATTAAAGCAAAGCATACTTCTTTTGGTTTAGCACATCAATTTAATCAAATTGAAAATTACGAAACCTTTAAGAGCCTTGTTCCTGTTAGAGATTACGAAGATTTTCAGGAACCATTCCTCAAAGATTTAATTGCAGGTAAGCCTAATGTGCTTTGGCCTGGAAAACCGATTTATTTTTGTAAAACATCGGGTACTACTTCTGGCGTAAAATATATTCCTATTACGAAAGATTCGATGCAACATCATATTAATGCTGCAAAAACAGCCTTACTTTGTTATATTAAAGAAACTGGGAATGCGGATTTTCTTAATGGAAAATTAATTTTTTTACAAGGCAGTCCTTTACTTAATAAAAAATCGGGTATTGCTACTGGAAGGTTATCTGGCATTGTGGCTCACCATGTGCCGGCTTATTTACAAGCTAATAGGTTACCTAGTTTCGAAACTAATTGTATCGAAGATTGGGAAACCAAATTAGATGCAATTGTTGCTGAAACCTTTCATCAAGATATGACACTCATTTCGGGTATCCCACCTTGGGTGCAAATGTATTTTGATAAATTAATACAGCAAGCCAATGGAAAAGCAATCAAAGACATCTTTAAAAACTTTTCTTTATTTGTATATGGCGGTGTAAATTTTGAACCCTATCGTGCCAAAATAGAACAAAGTATTGGAAAGAAAATCGATACCATTGAGACCTATCCTGCATCTGAGGGATTTATTGCTTTTCAAGATACGCAAAACGAAGCGGGCTTATTATTAAATATCAATGCAGGTATATTCTTTGAATTTATACCAGTCGAAAATTATTTTGATGATCAACCCAAAAGGTTATCACTGTCCGAGATAGAGCTAGATAAAAATTACGCTTTAATTCTTACAACAAATGCCGGATTATGGGCATATAGTATTGAAGATACCGTAAAATTTGTAAGTAAAAGCCCATATCGTATAAAAGTAACGGGTAGGATTAAACATTTTATTTCTGCATTTGGCGAACATGTAATTGGCGAAGAAGTAGAATACGCATTAATGACAGCAGCGAAAGAAATTAATTTAGCCATTGCCGAATTTACCGTTGCACCTCAAGTAAATCCATTAGACAATGGACTTCCATACCACGAATGGTTTATCGAGACCGATCAAAATATTTCTAATTTAAGCGCTTTTGCTGCAAGGGTTGATGAATTATTGCAAACAAAAAATGTATATTACAAAGACTTGATTGATGGAAAAGTATTGCGCACTTTGCAAATAAAAATACTTCCAGCTGGTACTTTTGTTCATTACATGAAAAAGGAAGGTAAATTAGGTGGTCAAAATAAAGTACCTAGATTATCAAACGATAGAAAAATTGCAGATCAATTAATTGGATAATGAATTCAGAAGATAAAAAACATATAGCTATACTTGGATCTACCGGATCTATTGGCACGCAAACTTTAGAAGTGATTGCTGCTAATCTGCATTTATTTAAAGTAGAAGTGTTAACTGCTCATTCCAATGCCGAATTATTGGCAAGTCAGGCCATACAGTTTGATGTAAACGCAGTTGTTATCACAGACGAAAGCAAATATGCTTGGTTAAAAGAAAAATTAGCGCATACCGATATTAAAGTTTTTGCTGGCGAACAAGCCTTATCAGAAGTTGTCACATTCGAAAAAATACAACTCGTATTAACTGCATTAGTTGGCTATGCCGGTTTAAAACCAACCATTGCAGCCATTAAAGCAAAAAAGAATATTGCCTTAGCTAACAAAGAAACATTGGTGGTAGCTGGCGATTTAATTACCAAATTAGCGGAAGAATATGATGTCTCTATATTACCTGTAGACTCTGAACATTCTGCCATTTTTCAATGTTTAGCTGGCGAATGGCATAATAAAATTGAAAAAATTTATCTGACTGCTTCGGGCGGACCTTTTAGAGGAATGGATCGTTTGGCTTTAGCGAGTAAAACAAAAGCGCAAGCGCTCAAACATCCTAATTGGACAATGGGTGCAAAAATTACCATCGATTCTGCATCCCTTATGAATAAAGGATTAGAGGTAATCGAAGCTAAGTGGTTATTTAATTTACATGCCAATCAAATTGATGTAATTGTGCATCCGCAATCCATTATTCATTCGATTGTTCAATTCGAAGATGGATCGATGAAAGCGCAAATGGGTTTACCCGATATGAAATTGCCTATTCAATATGCATTAACTTATCCGATGCGAACCATCACCGATTTTCCACGATTTGATTTTTTAAATTACCCAACTTTGAGTTTTGAAAAAGCCGATACCGATACTTTTCAAAATTTGGCAATGGCTTTTCAAGCGATGAAACAAGGCGGCAACATGCCTTGTATATTAAATGCGGCAAATGAAGTGGTAGTGGAAGCTTTTTTAAATGATCAAATTGGTTTTTTAGAAATGTCGGATGCCATTGCAGATTGTATGCAAAAAATTACATTTATAGACACACCTAATTACGATGATTATGTGGCTACCGATACAGAAAGCCGTATATTTACACGCAATTGGATTTTAAATAAATAATATATTTTTATGAACGGACTTATCATGGCTGCGCAATTAATCGCTGGCCTTTCCATTTTAGTAGTATTACACGAGTTAGGGCATTTTTTTGCAGCCCGTGCATTTGGTATTAAAGTAGAGAAATTTTATTTGTTTTTTGATGCTTGGGGTTTCAAACTTTTTAGTGTTAAAATCGGAGAGACAGAATATGGTATTGGATGGTTGCCATTAGGTGGCTATGTGAAAATTGCCGGTATGATAGATGAATCGATGGATGTGGAAGCGATGAAAGCACCTGCAGAGCCCTGGGAGTTTCGATCTAAACCCGCTTGGCAAAGATTCATCGTCATGATTGGTGGCGTAACAGTGAATGTCATATTAGGAATTTTTATTTTTTGGATGTTAACATTTAAATATGGTCAAAGTTATATTCCAAATGAGCAAGCAAAAAATGGTATTGTTGCCTACGAATTAGCTAACGAAATTGGATTACAATCTGGTGATAAAATTACCAGTATCAACCAAAAACCAGTTGTTAAATTTTCGGATATGTGGAGCTCGGAAGTATTAATGGGCAATGCAATTATTGCATTCGAAAGAAACGGACAGCCAAAAGAAATTACGATTCCTACTAATTTTATTGAAAAACTTTCTGATAAAGGGCGTTCTAATTTTATAGATGATTTTCCTAGAGTAGAAAGCGTATTGGATAGTTTAGTAGCTGACGGAAGCGCAGCAAAATCGGGCATGTTGGTAGGAGATGTTATTTTAACAGTAAATGATTCTGCCGCACAGTTTATGGATCAATTGAAACCAATTGTGGTCAAAAATGCTGGTAAAGAAATTAATTTAAAAGTATTAAGAGGGGCCGAGCAAATTGCTTTAACATTGACTGTTAGCAAAGAAGGCACTATCGGTTTTTTCCCGAAGAAAAACTTCGACTTAAAAACAATTGAATATGGTTTCATGGAAGCATTGCCTATTGGTGCAAGTAAAGCATGGGCAACTTTAACCGATAACGTAAAAGGTTTAGGAAAAGTAGTAAGGGGCGAAGTAGCTGCAAACAAAGCGGTTCAGGGGCCTATTGGAATTGCCGCAATCTATGGAGCCACTTTTAATTGGGTTAAATTCTGGACCTTAACAGGCATACTTTCTATGATATTGGCTTTCATGAATATTTTACCAATACCTGCATTAGATGGAGGGCATTGCGTGTTCTTAATCATTGAGTCTATTATTGGTAGACCGCTGAGCGATAAATTTATGGAACGTGCGCAAATGGTAGGTTTTGTGATATTAATTAGCTTGATGGTTTTTGCTTTTGGAAATGATCTTTGGAAATTATTTGCTAAATAAAAATGAATTATTTTGAGTTGTATGAAATTCCTGTTTCTTTTTTAGCCGATGAAATTCACATCAAGCAGCGCTATTATTCGAATAGTAAAAAATACCATCCAGATTTTTTCATCAATGAATCGGAAGAAAAACAAGCAGAGGTGCTCCATTTGTCTACTTTAAACAATGAAGCCTATAGATTATTAACCGACTTTGATAAAAGGGTAGCCTATATTTTAACTTTAACAGGTCAAATAATAGATGCCGAAAAATTCGTTTTACCTCCCGATTTCTTAATGGAAATGATGGACATCAACGAAAGGATTATGGAGCTATCTGCCAATGATGTGCTAGCTAATTCCGAAGTTATAAATGAAATAGCCATACTTGAAAAAAGCTTAAACAGCTATTTGCAAGCAAGTTGCAAGCAATTTGATGCACAAAACGATATAGACCAAGCCGCTGTTTTATTGGCAATCAAGGACGCCTATTATCGCAAAAAATATTTGTTGCGAATTAAAGATAGTTTGAATAAGTTTGCAACCTGATTTAGTTTGTAAATCTCGATCAAGAATGCCCAGCTGGCGGAATTGGTAGACGCGCTGGTCTCAAACACCTGTGGGAAACCGTGCCGGTTCGACTCCGGCGCTGGGTACAAAAAAAGCCTCTGAAAATTCAGAGGCTTTTTTTATTTTAAATATTATCTCACCAAGTTCACACTACCCGTTTGCGTTCTCACCCTCGAAGTAAGGGTGTAGAAATACGTTCCCACACCAGCAC
>CAIKLP010000080.1 GCA_903828245.1 uncultured bacterium
CTACTTTTTCAATTGCACTATTTGTATGTAATTTTTCATACCTATCGGCCAAAGCTTTTGCTACCGGTGCTTCTAGCTCGGGCTCTTCTGTTAATGAAACACGAATGGTATCGCCTAATCCATCTGCCAACAAAGTACCAATGCCAACCGCAGATTTAATTCTACCGTCTTCGCCATCGCCTGCTTCTGTTACGCCTAAATGCAAAGGGTAATTCATGTTTTCTTTGGTCATGGTAGCAACCAATAAACGGTAGGCTTGTACCATTACTTGGGTATTACTCGACTTCATAGAAACGACTAAATTGTGGAAGTTTTCTGCTTCACACATTCTAATAAATTCCATTGCAGATTCGACCATTCCCATCGGTGTATCACCATGCCAGCTCATGATTCGATCAGATAAAGAACCATGATTGGTTCCAATTCTTAAAGCAGTTCCATATTCTTTACAAATATGAATCAGTGGCACAAATCTTTTGCGAATGCGTTCCACTTCTTCTTCGTATTCGAATTGCGTGTAAGTAAGTTGTTCGAATTTTTTCTTGTCGACATAATTGCCCGGATTCACGCGTACTTTTTCGACAATTCTTGCAGCGGCTTCTGCTGCATTAGGCGTAAAATGAATATCGGCTACTAATGGTACATGACAATTTCTGGCTATTAATTCTTTTTTGATAGCCGCTAAATTTGCAGCTTCTTTAATACTTGGTGCAGTAATTCTAACATAATCGCAACCTGCTTCCACCATTCGAATGGTTTGCTCCACTGTAGCGATGGTATCCATGGTATCGGTGGTGGTCATCGATTGAATACGAATTGGATGATGCGCACCCATAGGCACATTACCAATGAGTACTTCTCTAGTTAAATACCTTTTGTAGGTAAATAAATCGGGGCAATAAATACCTGCTAGCTCTTTCAAAATCAATATAAGTTAATTACAACGCATACGAAAATAACAAAAAAAAGGCTAATAGGTTTAGGAATAAATAATTTAATATTGAATGATTTCTACACTAGAAATACCCGCATCAATTGTTAGGTCTATTTTTTTAGCATTTGGCAGGGTCGATTTATAGACATAATAATTTTCGTCCACTTTTTCGAAGCCGTTTAAAGATTTTGCAGAAAGCACCGCGTCAATGTTTAATTCACAATTTATACTTTTCGGAATTCTTATTATAATACTCGAGGCCCCAGCATTGACTACTACTTTCGCATTTTGTAAATCAGATAGTTTAATATCCAATGAAGCAGCACCAGCATCTATCGCTAATTCACGAACCTTATATTTGCTTAAATCGAAATTTACCTCGCCAGCACCTAAATCAAAATCTAAATCCCAAATAGGATTGATATTCAATAATAAATCTACTTTATTAGCATTCCATTTTTTATCACCTAAATCAATTTTTGCATCTGCATCCATTTTTAAGGTAATGTTTTCTACCGAATCATTTTGCACTTGTTCCATTACATAACCACTACCATTCATTGGCATGTTAGCTGCAAATAACAAGGAGGTAGTATCTGAAAGTGCAAATTGTGCAGCGCCGCCAGAAAAATACAATCTTGCAAATTGGGTATTATTGGTATTTTCTACTGTAAAAGTAGGTGAAGTTAAACTTTGTGTTGAACTTAAATCGTTGTCTTCGCCTTGCTCCATGCGGCTATTCCAACTAAGTCCTTTGATACATAATAAAACAATTAATAAAATCATTAAAACTGGCAGGAACCAATTTAGACGGCCATTAGCAGTACCTCTAATTAAACTATTGATGCCGGCAAAAATCAGTAGCACTGGCCAGAATCTGAAAATTAAACTCCAGTTAATTTCAAAACATAATAAATCAAAATTGCGCAAAATAAGTAAAGCGCCAAGCACTACCCAAAATAAACCCCAGCTAATATTTTTTGAATTCATCTTAGTTTTGATTCTTTTTTGTATTGGTATACAACATACCAATACCAATAGAAATTAAAATTAATGGCCATAATTTTTGAAAGGAAATCCAAGGAATAAATTCATCGGCTAAAAATATAACACCTAATGTAATGAGCACTAATGCACCAATTACATTTTCTTTTTTTAATTTTGATTCTTTAGGAAAAACAGTAGATTGGCTTGCTTCGAATGTTTCGTTACTATTATTTTCTTGAAATGTTTGGCTGCGCTCTGGTAA
>CAIKLP010000081.1 GCA_903828245.1 uncultured bacterium
AGACAAAACATCAAGGCGAGAAAGTTGAGTCGCGAACTTTCAAACAGCTCCTTTTGCTCGGCTGTCCCGGCTGGATTTCCCGCAGCAAGCATAGGCTTTAAAGTCATCAACACCAGGGGTTTCAATAGTACATCGCCTGTAAGATCTTTACAATTAATCGATGGAGTAGATAACCAAGCGCCAGGGCTCAATTTTTCTTTAGGTAATTTTTTAGGTTCATCCGAAATTGATGTACAAAAAGTAGACCTCATTGTAGGAGCAAGTTCGGCCTTTTTTGGTCCAAATGCATTTAATGGAGTGATTAGCATGCAAACCCGCAACCCCTTTAATTCCGAGGGTTTAATCGTAATGTCTAAAGTGGGCGAACGCGGACTATTCGAATCTGCCATTCGTTATGCAAGGGTATATAAAAACAGAAACGGCATTGATAAGTTCGCCTTTAAAACAAATATTTATTATATGCGCGCCTATGATTGGGAAGCAACTAATATGGCTGCAACACCACAATCTACGGTTGGTATAAACAATCCTGGTGGATACGATGCGGTGAATAGATATGGAGATGAAAACTTTGATCCTCGTGGAAATAACGCATCAGATAAAAACGGAAGACTTAACTACCCTGGCCTAGGCATATGGCACCGTAAGGGTTACGAAGAAAAAGACCTAGTAGATTATAATACAAAAAATTTAAAATTAGCATCTGCATTACATTATAGAATTAATCCTAGCACCGAATTAATTTATGCCTTTAACATGGGCAACGGTACCACCGTTTATCAAGGCGATAATAGATATAGTTTAAAAGACATTATGTTTTTTCAAAACAGATTAGAGTTTAAAGGAGAAAATTGGTTTGTGCGCGCCTATTCTACCCACGAAGACGCGGGTAATTCTTACGATGCGGTTTTTACTGCACAACTATTACAAGATTTACACAAGCCATCGTCAAGCGGAACTGGCTTGGTGGGCACCACATGGAGTGGCGACTATCGAAATTATTGGGCTAATTTTATTTCTAAAAGAGCGCGCAAATTACCCGGTTATCCTGCTGCAACTTTCCCTTTTAATTTTACAGCGGCAGATTCTGTTTTGGGTATTTACCAAGATTCCGTAAAAGCTTGGCACGAAGAAGCTTCTTATTATGCAAATTTGGGCACCTCGCCACAAGGCGCAAATCCAACAAGTAATATTTATCAAAACGCCGGATACCCTTATGTAGATAGGTTTGAGCCGGGTACCGAAAGATTTGATTCTGCCATGAATAGCATCACCTCCAAAACATCTTTTACAGAAGGAGGCTCCAAATTTTATGATAAATCTGCATTATATCATTTACAAGCCGAACGCAAAGTGGTGTTATCAAATGCCGACGAAGTGTTGTTTGGGGGTAACTTTAGAAGATATACCCCAAGCTCTAGGGGTACTATATTTAGTGATACAGCGGGCCGCGTGATAACCAATTCTGAGTTTGGTTTTTATGCCGGTTACGAAAAAAGATTATTAAACAATCGATTAAAATTAAACGCTACCGGTAGAATAGATAAAAACCAAAACTTTGATTATGTAGTATCGCCAGCCGCTTCGGCCGTTTATACGAACGATAAAAAAGATGTGTTTCGTTTTTCATTTTCGTCTGCCATTAGAAATCCCACATTGGCCGATCAATTTTTATATTTTAATGTGGGCCGCGCAAGGTTAGTGGGTAATATCAATGGTTTTGATTCTCTTATTACCGTGCCCTCTTTGTTTGCTTTCTTTAACTCTCAAAAATTAGATTCGCTACAATATTTCGATGTTGATCCGGTTAAACCAGAAAAAGTTAAAACAGCCGAAATAGGCTACCGCGCTACCTTAGGAACAGCCTTGTTTTTAGATGCGAGTTATTATTTCAGTATTTACACCGACTTTTTAGGTTATAAATTAGGGATGGATACAAAAATCGATACGCTTAATAAAAGGGTAATTACAGCAGATGCATATCGAGTAGCAGCCAATTCGAAAGAGACTGTTACCACACAAGGTTTTTCGATAGGTTTGTCTTATTTCTTCCACAATTTTTATGCATTAACCGGAAACTATTCTTGGAATGTGTTGAATTTGAAAGGCTCTATAGACCCTATTATTCCTGCGTTTAATACACCCGAACACAAATTCAATATAGGTTTAGCGGCAAGAGATTTAGATACTTACATTGGACAAATACACTTAATTAATTGGAGTTTTAGTGTAAACTATAAATGGATACAAGGCTTCCAATTTGAAGGCTCTCCACAGTTTACCGGATTTGTGCCAACCTACGATTTATTCGATGCCCAAATAAGTAAAACGGTACCCAAACTAAACATGACATTTAAGCTTGGCGCTTCCAATTTATTCGATAAAAAGAGCTATCAGGTATACGGTGGGCCATATGTAGGCCGAATGGCATATTTTTCGGCTACCTTTGATTTGGCAAAAAATAATTAGAAAAATTGATGAATTAAGCAGAATAAACTATATTTAAAAAAGGAAACCAAAAAAAAAAATCAATATGAAGAAAAATTTACAATTCTTATCATTGATCGCAGCGACTTTATTTGCAGGAAATGCAATGGCGCAGCGATATGTAACGAATACATTTACGGGTGTAAGCGTTACCCCGAATGTTGTTTACGGACAAAATTATTCGGTATTAACAGGAGCACCTGTTATGTCAGATTTAAAACTAGATTTCTATGAGCCAACTGGCGACACAGAAACAGCACGCCCCTTAGTAATTGTATTACACACTGGAAGTTTTTTACCTAAAGGTTTAAATCAATCTCCAACTGGTGCAAGAACAGACAGTTCAATTGTCGAAATGTGTAAGGAATTTGCTAAAAAAGGATATGTTGCAGCAGCAGTAGGTTACAGAGCAGGTTGGAATCCACAAGGAGACCAAGATGTTCGTACAGGAACTATCTTAAATGCAGTGTACCGTGGTATGCAAGACACAAAAAATGCGGTTCGTTATTTCCGTTATATGGGTGCAACTAGTGCAAACACCTATAAA
Source organism: uncultured bacterium (assembly GCA_903828245.1). Classification (GTDB taxonomy): domain Bacteria; phylum Bacteroidota; class Bacteroidia; order Sphingobacteriales; family Sphingobacteriaceae; genus CAIKLP01. The sequence goes on from CAIKLP010000081.1 coordinate 3,035, forward strand.
ATTGATACTAACAGAATTGTATTATGTGGACAAGGATCTGGAGGTTATATTTCATTAGCTTGTGGAACTTTAAACAAACCATCTGAAATTTTATTATTAAAATTCATCAACCAAACTACACAAATGCCCTATGTAATTCAACAAGCAGTTGGAGATTTTGAAGGTTTTGGCGGTAATGCAGCTTTAAATAACCCAAACAACTACCCAGGTTACTCTTCAAGAGTAAACATGACTACCAATTACGGTGGTGCAATGGGTGATTCTTCTTGGTTAGAAGCAGGCGAAGTGCCAATTGTAGGTATGCAAGGTAAATTAGATCCATTTGCACCATACAAAACAGGTGGTGTTTATGTACCAGGAACTAATCCTCCATTATTGGTTGTAGAAGCAAGTGGTTCTTACGATGTGGCTGATAGAGCAAGTCGTTTAGGAGTAAACAACATTTTCAAAACACCTGCATTTACTGATGCTTATTCAACAGCAGCAGCTTCAAATAGCAATGGCTTAACTGCTTTGTTCTCATTCAATGGTGCAGCTAACGGTAGCGCTCCATGGGAATGGTGGGATCCAACAGATCCATTCCACAACAATGGCTTGGCTTCAAACCCATTCATGTCTAAAGCAAGAGCTTTATTGTATATCGATACAGTTCAAAACTTCATGGTTCCTAGAATTGCAAGAGTATTATTCCCATCAAATCCAGCTGGAATCACGAATACATTTGCTACAGAAGGAAACGTAAGTGTTTACCCTAACCCAGCTGCAGATATTTTAAATGTTAGAGTAGAAGGCTTAAATGGCGCTGCTTATGCAATTGAAATGTTAGATGCAACAGGAAGAGTAGTAAGAAACGAACAAAACTTAACTGCACAATCATACGTTGTAAATCGTAACGAATTGTCAAATGGTGTATACTATGTAAAAGTAACTAGCGGTTTAAATCGCAAAGTTGCTAAAGTGGTATTATACTAATTAGCTTATTATAATTTAAAAAGCCCGAACATTTGTTCGGGCTTTTTTTATGCCTTCATTTTTTCTTTTATTTTCAAGAAAGGTTTCTCGAAATAATAATGAAATAGACTGGCTAATAGGATGGAAAGTAAAAGGTAGCAAATGAGTAAAACACTAGCATTTAATAGGGTGCTAGCGATAATGAAATTGTTTAAAATGCGAAACAAAAAGGTATAATGAATTAAATAAAGCGAATAAGAAATCACGCTTAAAAAAGTAATGCCATTGACCAGTTTTATGTTTTTTGGTCCCGACCAATTGGCAAAATAAAACAAACTTAAAGCAAAGCCCAAAGAACTAATGCTCGTAAAAAATACGACATTGAAAAAAGGAAAAAATTTTTTATAAAAAATAAAATAAGCCAGCGGAACCAATAACATTCCAACAATTAACAAAGTGTTTTTGAATGGTAAAACCAATTGGCTTTTTGTTTTAAAAAACCAAGCAGCCAACACGCCATACATCAAGGCATCTAATCTAAAAGCCACCACCTTTCGAATATTTTTATCCCAAGCGCTGAGCTCAAAATGCCCTTGGAATTGCGTAAATCTCCAATAGGTAAAGAGGCACAAAAGCAGCAAAAAAACCATTAAAAGCCTGTTTTCTTTGTTTTTTGCAGGAATAATAAATGCCAGTAAAACACCCAAAGGCAAGCTGATATAAAACCACTCTTCGACCGACAAACTCCATGCTTCGGGAAAAAATGCTGGATGAGATTGTATGGTGTTTTGTAAAAAAAACAAATAGCGAAAATCAAAAGTAGTGGGATAACCTACAATATAATTCAGACTTAAAAAATTAATAATGAAGGCAATTAAATAAATGGGAATGGTTCGAATCCATCTGCGTTTCCAAAAATCAACAAGCATATGTAAACTAAAAGTTTCGGCTTGTAAAACCTTTGAAATTAAAATACCGCCAATTAAAAAACCACTGAGTACAAAAAATAATTCTACTCCCCAATAACCTAAAAAAAACAATAGTCCTGCCTTTGGAAAAAAGCCGGCAACAAAAATCCAAGCATGGTAAAACAGGACCATTAAAATGGCTGTAGCGCGCAGCAAATCTAAGCCAATGGCTCGTTTGCTTAAATCGGGTAAAAATGGTTTAAACAAAACAGGTTTATTCTAGGGCTGTTAAATTATCTTCTTCGTCGACTAAATTTTTATCCAGTTGCTTGCTTGCTTTGGCGCCTAATTTTTTTAGGTTTTCTACACTCGAAGTTAAACTTCCGCGTCCGGTATGTAATTTACCAAATGCCTCTTCGTAGGTTTTTTGTGTATTAGAAATTTGTGAGCCAATTCTTTTCATGTCTTCGGTAAAGCCCACAAACTTATCGTATAAAGCACCCGCTTTGGTGGCAATTTCGATCGCATTTTTTGATTGTTGTTCTTGTTTCCAAATAGAAGCCACTGTTTTTAAAGTAGCAAAAAGCGTAGAGGGTGTAACCAATACTACTCGCTTCGACCAAGCAAAATCAAATAAATCTTGTGCATGTTGAATGGCAATACTAAACGACGATTCAATAGGAACAAACAGGAGCACATAATCTGGCGAATTAATGCCGTATAAATCGTGGTAGTTTTTATTGCTCAAACCCGTGATGTGTGTTTTAATAGAAAGCAAATGTTCCTTGATAAATTTATCTCTACCCTCTTCTGTGTTTTCGTTTACTAATTTTTCGTAAGCAACCAAAGAAACTTTTGCGTCGATGACAATGTGTTTGTTATCGGGTAAATTAATAATTACATCGGGCTGAAACCTATTGCCATCTTCGTCTTTCAGGTTTAAGCCTTTGCCTTGTAGGGTATAATTCTGACCTTCAATTAATCCACTAGATTCTAAAATTCTTTCTAAAACCAATTCTCCCCAATTCCCTTGTTTTTTACTATCGCCCTTTAAAGCGTTAGTTAAATTGGTTGCTTCGACCGAAATCTTATTCGTAAATTTCATGAGCTCTTCGATAGAACCCTTCAGTGTGTTGCGTTCTGCGGCTTCGTTTTTATAAGAGCGATCTACTTTCTCTTCAAAATCTTTGATGCGATCTTTCAGCGGACTTAAAATAACATCTAAATTATTTTTATTCTGCTCTGTAAATTTATGTGATTTTTCGTCTAAAATTTTATTGGCAATGTTCTCAAACTCTTTGGTTAGTGTGCTTTGAAGCGCTTCCAATTCGACTTTCTTTTCTTCTAATTTTTCTCTTTGTGTGCGAAATGCTTCTTCCGCTTTTACAATTCTAATATTTACCGCATTTAATTCTGCGTCTTTACTATCAACTGTGTTTTTATATTGCTCTTTTTCGTTGGCGAGCAATTCTAATTGCTTGAGTTGTTCTTGTAAAGTAGCAGTTAAGCCGGCCTTTTCTTTTTCGAGTTGCATTTCTTTTTGAAAATCCAATGGGTTCAGCCCCGATTTATTGCGCATAAACAGCACCCCAAGCAAGGCGCCAAGTGCTAAGCCGATGATTAAAAATAGCATACTAGTCATTTAACAAAAATAACAATTTAGCTTGCTTCCTTTCGAAAAACTTTTCAGTTCTTGTGCTATTTAGTAGCTTTGCAAGCATTAATAACAAAACAGAATATGTTTGATAATTTAAGTGATAAGTTAGATAGGGCTTTTAAGATTTTAAAGGGTCAAGGAAAAATTACCGAAATCAACGTGGCAGAAACGGTTAAAGAGGTGCGTAAAGCCCTTTTAGACGCCGATGTAAATTTTAAGATTGCCAAAGATTTTACCGATCGCGTAAAAGAAAAAGCATTTGGCCAAAGCGTACTGACATCGGTATCTCCGGGGCAGTTAATGATTAAAATTGTCAACGATGAATTGGTTGCCTTAATGGGTGGCGAAAAATCGGAACTGAATTTAAAATCGAATCCAGCTATTATATTAATTGCAGGTTTACAAGGATCTGGTAAAACCACCTTTTCTGGGAAACTAGCTAATTATTTAAAATCAAAAGGGAAATCTCCATTTTTAGTGGCTGCCGATGTGTATCGTCCGGCAGCAATAGATCAATTAAAAATATTGGGTGCGCAAATAGACGTGCCAGTATTTACCGATTACGAAAGTAAAAACCCCGTTAAGATTGCACAAGAGGCCATCAAACAAGCAAAGGCAGCAGGACACAATGTGATTATTATTGACACTGCGGGTCGATTAGCTGTTGATGAGCAAATGATGGACGAAATTGCCAGTGTAAAATCGAGTGTGCAACCACACGAAATTTTATTTGTGGTAGATGCCATGACGGGACAAGATGCGGTAAATACAGCCAAAGCATTTAACGACCGTTTAGATTTTGACGGAGTGGTGTTAACAAAATTAGATGGCGATACCAGGGGCGGTGCCGCTTTAACCATTCGAGAAGTGGTTAAAAAGCCCATCAAATTTGTCGGAACGGGCGAAAAACTAGAAGCCATCGATGTGTTTTATCCAGAGCGAATGGCTTCGAGGATATTGGGCATGGGCGATGTGGTTTCGTTGGTGGAGCGTGCGCAAGAACAATTTGATGCAGAAGAATCTGCTCGTATTCAAAAGAAAATTAGAAAAAATCAATTTGATTTTGGCGATTTCTTGAATCAGTTACAACAAATCAAAAAAATGGGTAACCTAAAAGATTTGATGGGTATGATTCCGGGAGTTGGCAAAATGGTGAAAGACATTGACATTTCGGACGATGCCTTTAAACATATTGAAGCGATCATTCATAGCATGACACCGCTAGAAAGAGAAAGTCCAGAACTAATTAATGGCACCCGACGCAAAAGGATTGCGATGGGAAGTGGCAGAAGCATCGAAGAAGTTAATAAGTTGCTCAAGCAATTTGATGACATGAAAAAAATGATGAAACAGTTCTCTGGCGGCGGAAATCCCTTAAAAATGTTAAAAAACATGCCACAAGGCGGAATTCCTAGATAATATTTTGAATTATCCACATTTGTTCGCATCTTTGCCCTCCCTTTGGATGGATACCATTGGGATTAACTAAAAACAAAAGAAAATGCCAGTAAAAATCAGATTACAAAGACATGGTAAAAAGCAAAGAGCTTTCTATCATATTGTAGTGGCGGATTCGCGTGCTCCAAGAGATGGTAAATTCATTGAGAAGTTAGGTGTTTATAATCCTAACACAAACCCCGCAACAATCGATTTAAACATTGATGCTGCCGTTCAATGGTTACACAATGGTGCACAGCCAACCGACACCACTCGTGCGATCCTTTCATACAAAGGAGTATTGTACAAAAAACACCTAGCAGGTGGAGTGAAAAAAGGTGCTTTAACACAAGAACAAGCAGATGTAAAATTTGCAGCTTGGGTAGATGCTAAAACAAGCAAAGTTGATTCTAAAAAATCATCATTAGTTTCTTCAAAAGAAGCAGCTAATAAAGCGCGTTTAGCTACAGAAGCAAAACAAAAAGAAGAAAAAGCAGCCGCAATTATTGCTAAAAATACACCAGTTGTAGAAGAAGTAGTAGAAGAGGTTGTAGAAGAAACAGTAGTTGTAGCAGAAGTTGCTACAGAAGAAACTCCTGTTGCTGAAGCACCAGCTGCCGAAGAAACAGAAGCACCAGCTGCTGAATAATTTTTCCTTGAAATGAACGCCATCGAAAGCAAGTATTTTCAAATAGGAACTATCAAAAAAACGAAAGGCTTAAAGGGAGAGGTTCAACTTTATTTTGAAGTAGCAAACCCAGAAGCTTATGAAAATTTGGAATCGGTATTTATTGAAATCAATAATAAACCGGTTCCATTTTTTATTACTACCCTTCGCATGCAAGAACCCGTTGCATACCTCTATTTAGAAGGCGTTGAACACATCGATCAAGCCAGCCCATTAGTCAACAAAAAAGTTTTAATCTATAAAAAAAATAAACCCAAAGAGTCGAAAGCTTTTAAAGTAAAAGATTTAGTAGGTTATTTTGTAGAAGATACGCAATTGGGAGAGCTAGCCATTATTAACAGCATAGAAGAAATGCCACAACAAACCATGGCTAGTATGGTGTATCAAAACAAAGAAGTATTATTTCCGATCAACGAGCAATTTGTAAAATCAATTGATCAAGCGGCGAAAAAAATAATGGTCGAATTACCCGATGGTTTATTGGCAATTTATTTAAGTTAGCATGATGAACATAGATATCATTACCGTACTTCCGGCATTGTTGGAAAGCCCATTTGCGCATTCTATTATGCAACGCGCACAAACAAAGGGTTTGGTGAATATTCGTGTGCACAATTTACGAGATTATAGTAAGGATAAACATAAAAATGTAGACGACTACCAATATGGTGGCGGTGCTGGAATGGTAATGTCTATTGAGCCTTTTGCCAATTGCATAGAACATTTGCAAAAAGAAACGACTTACGACGAAATTATTTATTTAACCCCCGATGGCGAAACACTCAAACAACAAACCGCCAACGAATTATCTTTAAAAGGAAACTTATTACTCTTATGTGGCCATTATAAGGGCATCGACCAGCGCATTAGGGAGCTCTATGTGACCAAAGAAATCTCTATAGGAGATTATGTACTCAGTGGTGGAGAATTAGCAGCAGCGGTGTTGGTAGATAGCATAGTGCGTTTAATACCTGGCGTGTTGAGCGACGAATCTTCTGCGCTTTCTGATTCTTTTCAAGATGATTTATTAAGTCCGCCGGTATATACCCGACCGGCAGATTTTAGAGGACACAAGGTGCCCGATATTTTATTGAGCGGAAATACGCCAGAAGTAGAAAAATGGCGATTTGAGCAAGCTTTGGCTCATACAAAAGCGCGTCGACCCGATTTGCTCTCGTAGTTATTAACAACAAAACTGCCCCTAAAGCCATAAAAGTTTAAATTTTATTTTTTTGTTGATAAAATTTCCCTATACTTGCAATCCGATTTTTACAGTTAAAAAATCGTTTTTAAAGGCTTTAAACCATGGACTTAGTAAAATTTGTTAACGAACAAACACCAAAAAATGCATTGCCAACATTCAATCCTGGCGATACGGTAACTGTTCACTATAAAATTAAAGAAGGCGCTAAAGAGCGTATTCAGCAATACCAAGGCGTTGTTATTCAACGCAATGGAGTAGGTGCTAACGAAACATTCACTGTACGTAAAGTATCAAACTCTATTGGTGTAGAACGTATTTTCCCAGTAAACTCTCCTAACATCGATAAATTAGAGGTTAATTCTAGAGGTGCCGTTAGAAGAGCTAAATTATACTACTTACGTGGTTTAACTGGTAAAAAAGCTAGAATCAAAGAAAAAAGAGGAAGTTATTAATCCTTTACAACATATTCAAAAACCTCGCAATAGCGGGGTTTTTTTATTTAAGGGAAGTTTTGATAAAGCTTCGAAAGCAAAATCACCCAATCACGATTATATTTGTTGATGCGCCATTTTTTATCAATTTTTGCGGAAGCAATCGGCAACAATACCAATCTAAAAACATGAAAGATTTATTAAAGAAATACGAAGAAAAAAGACCAGAAGTAGTGTTTGAATGGAAAGACACCTTAACCGATGCCGAAGGTTGGGTGGTAATTAATTCTTTAAGAGGTGGTGCAGCTGGCGGCGGAACACGCATGCGCAAAGGATTAGACAAACGCGAAGTTGAATCTTTAGCCAAAACAATGGAAGTGAAATTTACCGTTTCTGGTCCAGCCATTGGTGGTGCAAAATCGGGCATTAATTTTGACCCTGCAGATCCACGCAAAAAAGAAGTTTTAGCAAGATGGTATCAAGCAGTCATTCCATTATTGAAAAATTATTATGGAACGGGCGGCGACTTAAATGTGGATGAAATACACGAAGTAATTCCGATGACCGAAGCTTGCGGATTATGGCATCCACAAGAGGGCGTTATTAACGGACATTTTAAATCCAGAGAAAACGACAAGATTAAACAAATAGGACAATTAAGATATGGCGTGGCTAAGGTAATTGAAGACAAAAACTTTTCGCCCGACTTAAGCAAAAAATATGTGATTGCCGATATGATTACTGGTTATGGCGTGGCAGTTTCCATTGCACATTATTATAGCATTTACGGCGGCGATTTAAAGGGCAAGAAAGCCATTGTTCAAGGCTTTGGTAATGTAGGTGCTGCGGCAGCTTATTATTTAACACAGATGGGCGCAAAGGTTGTGGGCATTATCGATCGCGTGGGTGGTTTAATTAATGAACAAGGATTTAGCATGGAAGAAATGACTAAATTATTTAACGATCGCGCGCAAAATACTTTAGTAGCCCAAAAATTAATTCCATTTGCAGAAATTAACGAAAGCATATGGCAAACTTCGGCAGATATTTTTGTTCCGGCAGCAGCCTCTCGATTGGTTACCAAAGATCAAGTAGAAAAAATGATGGCCAGCGGTTTATCGGTAATTGCTTGTGGTGCGAATGTGCCATTTGCAGATCAAGAAATATTTTTTGGTCCGATTAGCGATTTTGCAGATGATCATTTAAGCATTATTCCAGATTTTATTGCCAATTGTGGTATGGCAAGAGTCTTCGCATACCTCATGCAGCCGGGCGTTTCGATGACCGACGAAGCTATTTTTAATGATACTTCTGCGATCATTAAAAAAGCAATCCAAAAAACTTACGATAACAATAATGCCAAAAAAGGCATCGCAAAAACTTCATTTGAAATTGCATTAAAACAATTAGTATGATCAACGAATTTTTAAAAATTAGTCATCAACATTATTTTGGAAACACCGCCTTACAATATGCGTGGTTTATTGGAATCATTCTTTTAGGGCTTCTTTTTTTAAGATTTTTTTCCAGAACAATAAGTCGTTTTTTATTCAAATTTTTCAAAAAATTTGCAGCCGATGTGAATGGCGAAAAATTTGTAGAGCTATTGGTGAAACCGCTAGAACTACTCATTTCAGTATCTATTGTGTACTGGGCCGTTAGTCAACTAAGCTATCCTTTCGAGGAAATTATATTTAAAAGAAAACAAAGCACGCTTACCTATTTTGATGTCATTGATAAAGTTTATTTGTTTTTATTATTATTATCCATTACTTGGACATTTTTAAGAATCATTGATTTTGTAGCATTGGTTTTTTCTTACCGAGCTTCTTTAACCGAATCTAAATCTAACGACCAGCTGGTACCTTTCGTCAAAGAATTGGTAAAAATTGTCACGTATATTATTGCGGTTTTTGTAATGTTGGGTTTGGTTTTTAAGATCAATGTACTTACGCTCATTACGGGTTTAGGAATTGGTGGTATTGCGGTGGCTTTAGCGGCTAAAGATAGCCTCGAAAACCTGTTCGGATCCTTTACCATATTTATCGACAAACCCTTTGTAGTAGGCGATTTGGTAAAGATAGATGGCATAGAAGGAAACATCGAAAAAGTAGGATTTAGAAGCACCCAAATCAGAAGCATCAATCAGAGCATTATTACCCTGCCTAACAAAAAAATGATCGATGGTGCATTGGAAAATTTAACCCTTAGAAATGCTAGAAGAGTTAAATTCTCTATCGGTTTAAATTATGAAACACCTGCAGCAACTTTAAAAAAGATTGTCGAAGAAATAAATATCCTATTAAAAACCAATACCAATAATAACGAAGAAAGCATCGCAATTTTTGAAGAGTTTGGGGAGTTTTCGATGAATATTATGGTGGTTTATTTTTTGGAGATGATGGAATATAACGATTACTTACAAGTTAAAGAAAAAATAAATTTTGCCATTGCAGAAATTGTATACAAAAATGGTGCAAGCTTTATACACCCTGGCCGTGCAGTGATTCATTAAGTCGTAGTTAGAAAATTTATTAGGGTTGAATAATAAAATTTTTACGAAAACAAAAAAGGCGATCAAATTTTGACCGCCTTTTTTATTGCTTAATAAAAAACAAATTAGTTTTTTGGAGCTGGGCTAGTTGTTTTAGCTTTATCTGTACAAACTTTTTTCATTGCACCTTCTTTTGAGCAGCAAGATTTTTTTGCTTCATCTTTTGAAACTTTTTTACCATCACCATTTGCTAATGCAACCATTGAAGTTGCTGCCACTAGGGCGAACATTAATGCTATCTTTTTCATAATTAAGGGGTTTAAATTTAAAATTATAATGCTAATATACGGAATTCTATATATTTCGATTGTAACAATTATGCAATTTCGGCAATTTGTGTAATGCCACCTTTCACCACCTGGTTCAAGGAAACATTGATTTTGGTGCCCAATGGAAAGAATAAATCTACCCTTGAACCAAATTTAATGAAGCCCATTTCGCTTCCTTGGCTAACCACATCGTCTGTTTTTACGTAATAACATATTCTTCTAGCTAAAGCTCCAGCAATTTGACGCATCAATATTTGCGTTTTATTGGCATGTTCGTAAACGATAGTTGTTCTTTCGTTTTCGGTAGAAGATTTGGGGTGCCAGGCTACTAAATATAAGCCAGCATGGTATTTCGCATATTTTACAATTCCATTAATAGGATTTCTATTGACATGCACATTAATTGGCGACATAAAAACGGAAACCTGAATTCTTTGGTCTTTAAAGTATTCTGCTTCGTATACCTCTTCGATTACCACTACTTTTCCATCTGCAGGGCACAATACAATCGCATCGTTTTGTTGAATAGGAAAGATCGGTAAACGAAAAAATTGCAAAATAATGAGCAATACCAAACCCGACAATACATAGCCTAGTATTTTCACCCATTCGGTATTCGGTGTAAAGTAATAGGTTGCGGCATTCACTATAATGCCAAATACAATTGCTAAAATAATGGAAGCGATTCCCTCTCTATGAATAGTCATGTTGTTGATTTAAATAATATGCGCGAATTTATAAAAAAAGCAATAAATAGGTATAAACTATTGGCGCTGCCATAAAAAGCCCGTCGAAACGGTCTAAAATGCCTCCGTGGCCAGGCAAAATGCTCCCCGAGTCTTTCATATTGATGCTTCTTTTAAATAAAGATTCCACTAAATCGCCTAAAGTGCCAAAAATAACGACCAAAACGGCCATCGTGTACCAGACATTAGCAGGTGTTTCTGGAAAAAATCTAGCGAAAAAATACGCAGTGATTAAACTAAGTAAAATACTACCCGCTAAGCCTTCCCAAGATTTTTTAGGCGACACCCTTTCAAATAATCGATGTTTACCTATGGTAATTCCCAATAAATAGCCACCCGAATCGCTTGCCCATAAAAACAAGATAAAACCCAACGGAAATTCGTAATGATAGCCATTGTTAGTTAAATAGCCTAAAGCACAAAACAAAGAAAAGGGTACAATTACATACACAATGCCGAGTATTTTTTTGGCAAGGGTGCTAAATGGAAATTCTTCTAATTGGTATAGTTCATGTATAAATAAAAGTAAGAGCGGAACAATAGCTAATGACAAATATTTGATGGGTAAAGAAGCATACAACACCAAGGCATTTAAAATAAAAAATCCAATACCGGTGAGGTAAGCCAAAGCAATACCGTTTGGTTTTTTATCGACAAAAATTAATCCGTAGAATTCTCTCAATGCTAAAATACTGAAGATTAAAAACAACAAATGAATGGCGCCGTTAAAGTAAACGCCAGCAAGGCATAGCGCCCCAAATATTGTTGCAGTAATGACGCGTGTTACAAAGTTATTCATAATTGATTTTCATTAATTAGTTGAATAGATTCGTTATAAAAATCTTGGTGCACAAAAATTTCGTTGCTGCCAAAATTCAAATAAGAAGAATCTTTTTTATTGATTAAAACAGGATTTAAAGCATGGTCATTTAAAACCGTGTGCACCAATTCTGCCGCAAAAGAATTGGTCGATTCGTAAACTTTTACCCAATCTTTTTCAATATTATTTTGTTTGTTTTTTCCAAAAATATACCATTGCAATGCTACAAATAAATGCTACAAATAAAACCGAATTTGGAAAAAAAGTTATTTCGTTAGGATCGGTCGTAATCATCTTTTGCTGGTATAAATAAATCGCCAGCACGATGCTGGCATTATTGATAAAATGAAAGAAAATAGGCACCCAAATAGATTTACTCCAATAAAAGGAATAACCTAATGCAGCACCGAGTACTATTCTGGGAACGATAGCAAAAAATTGCAAATGAAATAGACTAAATACCAAAGCGGTTAACCAAATCGCCAAATGAATATTTTTGCCTTGTTCGTATAATAGTTTTTGAATAATCCCCCTAAAAATCAATTCTTCGGCTATTGCCGCAACAACGGCAATCACCAATAAATTAACCATTAAGCCCGAAAGGCTAGTTACATTCAATAAAAACCGAGTGGCATTTTCTGCTCTTGCTTCGGCAAGGCGAAAACTATTTTCTAGACTAGCAAAAGAAGTAGGGAGGGCTATTTTATGATTTATATCGGCTAAAAAAGAAATGATGGGTAATGTAGATAGCCATAATAATGCAGCAAAAAGTAAATACACAATACGCGGTTTTTTAAATTCAAAAAACACCATAGTGTTGTCTGAAAACAAACGAGAATAAGCATTTGCAGGTACAATAAAAACAAAAGTAGCAAGAATTAATTGTACATATTTTAAAACTGCAGGGGTAATATCGAGCCCACTGTCTATGTTTAACACTTGCATTAATGACGAAAAAGGAATTTGAAATACTAGTGGAATACTCGCAAGCGCAATAATATATCCCAACATTGCGCCAGCAATCATCAAGACTAAGAGCATGGCAAATCGGTAACCAACAGATTTTTCTTGGCGCATTATCAAATCGCTTTTGTTTAATTTGTACTTTTGTAAACTGATGGTAAAGATAGGAAATATCGAATTGGGCGAATTGCCTTTATTGCTTGCGCCGATGGAAGACGTGAGCGATCCGCCTTTTCGTTTTGTTTGTAAACAAAACGGAGTGGATTTGATGTATACCGAATTTATTTCGTCGGAAGGCTTAATTAGAGATGCCGCTAAAAGCGTTCAAAAGCTCGATATATTTGAATATGAGCGCCCAATTGGCATTCAAATTTTTGGGAGTAATATTGAAAGCATGCGCGAAGCGACCGAAATAGCGACGCAGGCTCATCCCAATTTAATTGATATTAATTATGGTTGCCCAGTTAAGAATGTAGCTTGTAGAGGCGCAGGCGCAAGCCTATTGCAAGACATCGACAAAATGGTCCGCATGACCGACGCGGTTGTGAAAGCCACGCATTTGCCCGTAACGGTGAAAACCAGATTGGGCTGGGACGACGATACAAAAAATGTAGTAGAAGTGGCCGAACGCTTGCAAGATGTGGGTATTCAGGCTTTAACCATACATGGTCGAACTCGTTCACAAATGTATAAAGGCCAAGCCGACTGGACACTGATTCGAGAAGTAAAGAAAAATCCACGTATGCGGATTCCAATTTTTGGAAACGGAGATATTGATTCGCCCGAAAAAGCAATGCTTTGGATGAAAGAATACGAAGTAGATGGCGTAATGATTGGCCGTGCAGCCATTGGCAACCCTTGGATATTTAGAGAAATTAAACATTATTATCAGACCGGCGAATTTTTAGCCCCACCAACACTCGCAGAACGCGTGGCCACCTGTCGCACGCATTTGCTCAAGTCTATAGAATGGAAGGGAGAGAAAACGGGCATATTCGAAATGCGTAGGCACTATACCAATTATTTTAGAGGCTTAGACAATAGCCGCGAGTTTAGAAGCAGACTGGTTAACAGTCCAATGCTGAGCGAACTCGAAGAAATTTTAGAAGAAATTTTAGAGGCTAATTTATTACAAGGCGCTTAACCTAAAATTATTTTTGTATACAAAACAAAATTTTATATTTACAAAATCAGCAATCAAATTTAATGCAAACAAAAATTACTGAAGGTGTAAAAGTAAGTGTACAAACGGCCTATCAAGCAGAGCAATCTAATCCAGCAAATGGTATTTTTTTGTTTTCTTATAAAATTACCATCGAAAATTTAACACCTTATACTGTTCAATTATTGAGTAGACATTGGTACATTTTTGATTCTAATGGTACTCGCCGAGAAGTAGAAGGAGATGGTGTTATAGGGATTCAACCAGTTTTAGAACCAGGCCAATCTTATCATTATATTTCGGGCTGTAATTTGAAAACAGAAATAGGAAAAATGTGGGGAACCTATACTTTTTTAAGAATGGTAGACCAAGAACGATTTATGGTAACTATTCCGGAATTTGATTTACTCTGTCCATTTAAAATGAATTAAATAAAAAAGGAGCTTAATATATTAAGCTCCTTTTTTTGTTTTAAATAAATTTAATCGCGTCTGCCAAGCAACATGCTTGCATAATATAATAAAGTAGCTAAAGACGAAAGTGCAGCCACCACATAGGTGCTAGCAGCCCATTTTAAAGCGCTTTTAGCGGTTTCGGTTTCTTGTGGAATGGTAATCCCTTTATTGGTTAACCAAGCAATTGCTCGATCACTCGCATCAAATTCTACGGGTAGGGTTACAAAACTAAAAATAGTGGTTAAGGCAAACATCAATACCCCAATACCTAATAATTCCGGATAGGTATTTAACATTAACACGCCTCCAATTAATACCCAAGTTAAATATTTAGAAGTAACGGTTAATGCTGGCACCATTGCCGAACGAAATTGTAACCAACTATAGGCAGTTGCATGTTGCACCGCATGACCACACTCGTGAGCAGCCACCGCCGCTGCAGCCACCGAGCGACCATGGTAAACATCGGGGCTCAAATTAACTGTTTTGTCTTGTGGGTTATAGTGATCGGTTAATTGACCTTCTACCGAAATTACTTTTACATCTGTAATTCCGTGATCGGCCAACATTTTTTCGGCGATTTCTTTTCCTGCTAAACCATTCGAAAGCATTACTTCTGAGTATTGCTTAAATTTTGATTTAAATCTCCAGCTTACAATTAAGCTCATGATTAATAGTGCAATCATTAAAAAATAAAGTAGTCCCATTTTGTTTTTTTTTAATATTCAATAAACAAACGCAATGCCATTTTGATTAGTATGACAAAAGGTTATTAACTTAGCACAAATTTAACATTTTAAGTCTTATGAATCTGTCATATTGGGAAAAATCTAGCTTTTTGGCCGATGCAGACTATGTAATTATAGGCGCCGGAATAGTTGGCTTATTTACTGCTATAACACTTAAAAAAGCGCAACCCTTAGCCAGAGTCGTCTTATTAGAGCGATCTTTCTTGCCATCGGGCGCCAGCACCAAAAATGCCGGATTTGCTTGTTTTGGCAGTATTTCAGAATTAATAGAACAAGAGCAAACCTGCAGCAAGCGCGAATTTTTGTCAGTTATTCAACAAAGATGGCAAGGATTAAATTTATTGATTAGCACATTGGGTGCCGAACAAATTGCTTTTGAGCCTTGTGGTGGTTATGAACTTTTTACACCTGAAGAATCCGAACTTTACCAAGCGTGTAAGGCTAAAATAAATTATTACAACGACTTATTACAAGAACACATTGGCGCAAGCACGCCTATTTTCTCGACAGCCGACGAGCGCATCAAAGAGTTTGGATTTAAGGGCATTGAACATTTAATTTTTAATGCCTACGAAGGAAAAATAGATGCTGGAAAAATGATGCAAAATTTAATTGCAAAAGCAAGAAGTTTGGGGGTAGAAATATTTTTTGGCGCCGAAGTATTGGCTTATCAAACGCAAAACAAGCAAGTTAAAATTAGCGGAGAACACTTCGAAATAAATGCGAAAAAAATATTAATTGCAACCAATGCTTTTGCCAAACAGCTCCTCCCTAACCTAAGCATAGTGCCGGGTAGAGGGCAAGTGCTCATTACCAAACCCATTCAAAATATAAAATTTAATAGTACATTTCATTATCAAAAGGGCTATTTTTATTTTAGAAATATTGACAATAGAATTTTAATTGGTGGCGGGCGCAATTTATTTTTTGAACAAGAAGAAAGCACCGAAATGCACAACACCGAAAATATTTTAAGCAGTTTAAAAACTTTATTATCGGATAAAATTTGTCCCGATCAACCTATCGAAATTGATTATGCTTGGTCGGGTATTATGGCATTTGGCGAACAACTGCAACCCATTATCGAAAAAATTGCCGAAGGTGTATTTGTTGCGGTAAGGTGTAATGGTATGGGTATTGCAATGGGAAGTAAAACCGGCGAAAGCCTTGCCAAGCTTGCCCTTGCGGCCGATTTAAATGGAATAAATTAAATACCAAACAATGTTTATCTTTAAAAAATGAAACAGCTACTTGTTATTTTACTTGTTTTTTTTAGTGCATGTGCCGTTCAAAAATCACCGGTTAAAAACTATTCTTTTGATGTGCTTAGTGTGTCTAGGGCTGGCGGGTTTACAGGCAATGTAAGCGGCTACTCCATAGATAGAAATGGAGAAATTTCTTTGATTTATCAATTCAAAGGCAAGCCTGCACAACAACAATTTTTTAGACAAACCACTTTAGATTCTGTACAAATGCTATTCGATAAAGTAGAACAAACTGGCATCAATCAAATGACACATCACGAAAACGGAAACATGACTTTACAAATTGCTTTTCAAAAGGCTGGAGACATTCATGCTATTAGCTTTATAGAAGCCAAAGACACCGCAAAAAAATTCAGCCCAATTTATTATGAAATCAGGGATTTTGCCGCTGGCAGAGGCAAAATCAAATAACAAAGCATAGCCAACTGATTAATAGCAATTTAAAACAAAAACACAAGCTGGTTGTTAAATTCTTCGTGGGGTTTAACCACTAATTAGAATCAATCTAAATATTTTTATCATTCAAATGACCCAACCTTATTAAATACATTTGCAACACAAAATCACGCATTCGATTATGAGTAATTCTTCATCTATGTTTAAGTCTTCCCTAGGAAAAAAATTGGTAATGGGAATTACCGGATTATTCCTTATTAGTTTTTTAATGGTTCATTGTTTTTTGAATTCGCTCATCTTTATAAATGATGGCGGAGAAACCTTTAATCTTGGCGCAGAATTTATGGCCAAGAATTGGTTGATTAGAGCAATGGAAATTGTATTGTTTGGTGGTTTGCTTTGGCACATTATTCAAGCAGCCATCTTAACTCGTCAAAATAAAAAAGCAAGACCAGTTGCTTATGCTGCGAGTAATCCATCTGCAAATAGTAAATGGTACAGCCGTTCAATGGGTTTATTAGGCACCATTTTATTAATCTTTTTGATTATACATTTACGCCATTTTTGGGTAGTAAGTAGATTCACAGACGAAATTACCAGTGGCAGAGAAACATTATTTAATGAAATGAAAGAAGTGTTCTCGCAATTGTGGGTGGTTGTCTTGTATTGTTTAGCCATGGTTTCATTAGGTTATCACTTGTTGCATGGATTTAAATCGGCATTTCAAACATTGGGTTGGAACCATGTTAAATACAATGCAATAATCGAAAAAACAGGCATGATTATTTCTATAGTATTACCTGTTTTGTTTGCAGCAATGCCTATTGCAATTTACATGGGGTTAATTAAATAAGTTAAAAATTAAGATTGTTTATATATGTCAATACTTGATGCAAAAATTCCGGAAGGAACATTAGAACAAAAATGGACCAAGTTTCGTTCTTCGGTTCCATTAGTGAATCCGGCGAACAAAAGAAATTTAGAAGTGATTGTGGTAGGCTCTGGCTTAGCAGGTGCTTCGGCTGCAGCTTCGCTGGCAGAATTAGGTTATAAAGTAAAAGTTTTTTGTTTCCAAGATTCTCCTCGTCGTGCACATTCTATTGCCGCACAAGGTGGAATTAACGCTGCCAAAAATTACCAAAATGATGGCGACTCTGTATACAGATTATTTTACGATACCATTAAAGGAGGAGATTACCGTGCAAGAGAAGCAAACGTTTATCGTTTAGCAGAAGTAAGTTCGGGCATAATAGACCAATGCGTAGCGCAAGGTGTTCCCTTTGCAAGAGAATACGGTGGAATGCTATCTAACAGATCGTTTGGTGGCACGCAAGTACAAAGAACTTTTTATGCAGCAGGTCAAACAGGACAACAATTATTATTGGGTGCCTACTCTGCTTTAGAAAGACAAATTGGAATGGGTGCAGTAAAAATGTATTCACGCCACGAAATGTTAGAAACAGTAACCATTGATGGAAAATGTCGCGGTATAATTGCACGCGATTTAACCACAGGAAAACTAGAAAGACATTTTGGCCATGCGGTATTATTGTGTACCGGTGGTTATGGAAACGTATTTTATTTATCGACCAATGCCATGGGATCTAACGTGACTGCGGCTTGGAAGGCACATAAAAAAGGAGCACATTTTGCAAATCCTTGCTTTACGCAAATTCATCCAACTTGTATTCCAGTTTCGGGGGACCATCAATCTAAATTAACATTGATGTCGGAATCCTTAAGAAACGATGGTAGAATTTGGGTTCCAAAAAAAGCGAGAGATACTAGAAAACCAATTGATATTCCTGAAGAAGAAAGAGATTATTATTTAGAAAGAAGATATCCTGCCTTTGGAAATTTAGTGCCCAGAGATGTGGCATCTAGAGCCGCTAAAGAGCGCTGCGATGCAGGCTTTGGCGTAGGTAATTCAAAAATGGCGGTGTATTTAGATTTTGCTTTTAACATGGATCGTTATGGTCACATTGAAGCTAGCAAAAAAGGTTTAGATAATCCAGATGCACATACTATTCGCGAATTAGGTAAAGGCGTAGTGAAAGAAAAATACGGTAATTTGTTTGATATGTATCAACAAATTACGGGCGAAAATCCATACGAAACACCGATGCGTATTTACCCAGCAGTACATTATACGATGGGTGGTTTATGGGTTGATTATAATTTAATGACAACCGTTCCAGGTTTATACGCTTTAGGAGAAGCAAACTTCTCTGATCATGGCGCTAATCGTTTGGGAGCATCTGCTTTAATGCAAGGTTTAGCCGATGGTTACTTTGTAATACCATATACCATTGGATCTTATTTGTCGAAAGAAATCAGTACTAAATCTATTGATACCAATCACGAAGCTTTTTCAGAAGCAGAAAAAGCGGTACAAGAAAAATTAAATAAATTTTTGGCTATCAAAGGCACCAAATCGGTAGATTATTTCCACAAGAAATTAGGAAAGATTATGTGGGATGAATGTGGAATGGCAAGAACCGAAGCGGGATTAAAAAAATCAATCGATGATATTCGTGCTTTACAAAAAGAATTTTGGTCGGATGTAATAGTGCCAGGTTCGGCAGATGAATTTAATCCAGAATTAGAAAAGGCAGGACGCGTAATCGACTTTTTAGAATTAGGCGAGTTGATGTGTATAGATGCTTTAGATAGAAACGAATCTTGCGGAGGGCATTTCCGTGAAGAGTTCCAAACCGAAGAGGGAGAAGCCTTGAGAGACGACGAAAAGTATGCATATGTTGCTGCTTGGGAATTCAAAGCACAAAATCAATTCGAATTACATAAAGAAGAGTTGAAATACGAAAACATTAAAATTGCACAGAGAAGTTATAAATAAGCATAAAAAATTATGAGCGGAAATATGAACCTTACACTGAAAGTGTGGCGTCAAAAAAATAAAAACGCCGAAGGCAAATTAGTTAACTATCAAGTGAAAGATATTTCACCAGACATGTCTTTTTTAGAAATGATTGATGTTTTAAACGAACAATTGATTGTAAAAGGAGATGAGCCAATTGCATTTGACCACGATTGTAGAGAAGGTATTTGTGGCATGTGTAGTTTATATATCAATGGCAGACCACATGGTCCTAAAGATAGAATTACTACCTGTCAATTACACATGCGCTCTTTCGAAGATGGCCAAACCATTACCATTGAGCCTTGGAGAGCAGCATCGTTCCCTATCGTAAAAGATTTAGTAGTAGATCGTTCTGCTTTTGATAGAATAATTGCATCGGGCGGTTATGTTTCTGTTAATACAGGAAATGCACAAGATGCCAATTCGCTTCCCATTGGAAAAGAAGATGCAGATCTTTCTTTTGCAGCAGCAGCTTGTATAGGTTGTGGCGCTTGCGTTGCAGCATGTAAAAATGCTTCGGCCATGTTATTTGTATCAGCAAAAGTTTCGCAACTGGCATTGTTACCGCAAGGACAGCCGGAGCGTTACCTACGTGTGCACAACATGGTTGCCAAAATGGACGAAGAAGGATTTGGAAATTGTACCAATACGGGGGCCTGCGAGGCCGAATGTCCAAAGGGAATATCCCTGAGCAATATAGCCCGAATGAATCGAGATTATTTTGTAGCGGGAATCGCTTCAGATAATTAAAAAAAGGCTCGTTAAACGAGCCTTTTTTTTTGCTTATATTTATCGACATGCAATCTTAATTATTTTTTTAAAAATTGGAATCTTCTTCAGAAATAGTTTTAGTAGAAAAATTAATTCACCAAACCAGCTTACCTGTTTTTTTAACAGGCAAAGCCGGCACAGGTAAAACTACTTTTTTAAAAAAATTAATTCGCAGCACTGCTAAAAATACCATTGTTGTTGCACCAACCGGAATTGCCGCATTAAATGTAGGCGGTGTAACCATTCACTCGCAATTTCAAATACCCATTGGAGCCTATGTGCCAGCAGCAATAGCCTATTCCAAACATCCATTTTTTAGATTCGAATCGGAAAGCACCTTGCTTGGTAATTTTCGAATGAATGCCATTAAAAGAAAAGCCTTAATAGAAGTGGAGTTATTAATTATAGATGAAGTGAGCATGCTGCGTGCAGATACCTTAGATGCCATGGATTTTATTTTAAGAAGCGTTAGAAAAAATTCGGCTGCATTTGGTGGCGTACAAGTATTATTTGTGGGCGATTTAATGCAGTTGCCTCCAATTTATCAAGAAAGTGATTGGCAAATTTTAAAAGACTATTATCCGAGCATGTATTTTTTCGACGCCAAGGCATTAAGAAATAATCCACCAGTTTATGTTGCATTAAAAAAAATACATCGCCAAAGCGATCCAATTTTTACCGACATATTAGCCAATTTGCGCAGCAATCAATTATCGGCAAATGATGTAGCCATCTTAAATCAACGCGTGATCAAAGATTTTAATCCGAGTGCAAGCGAAGGTTATATCACCCTGAGCACACACAACAAAACAGTCGAAGAAAAAAATAATAAAGAATTAGCATTAATTAACAGCAAACCAGTTAGTTATAATGCAAAAATTACGGGTGAATTTCCAGAATCTATTTATCCTTGCGAAGCCAATTTGACTTTAAAAATTGGCGCACAGGTGATGTTTATTAAAAACGACACGCAAAACAATTTATATTTTAACGGCAAAATTGGCGTGGTAACTGCATTGCATGCCGACGAAGTTTGGATTACTTGCGCTGCGAATGAAAAAATAAAACTAGCCTTTCAAGAATGGAAAAACATTCGATACAAAGTAGAAGAAAGTACCGGTAAACTAAACGAAGAAGTGATTGGAACGTTTACGCAATTACCCTTGCGATTAGCGTATGCCATCACCATTCATAAAAGCCAAGGTTTAACTTTTGAAAAAGCAATCATTGATATTAAAAAAGTTTTTGCATCGGGTCAAGCCTATGTGGCACTCTCTAGATTAACAAGTTTAAATGGCTTAGTATTGAGTTCAGCAATTTCCACAAACGGCATTGCAAGCGAGCCTGCAGTACTTCAATTTGAACAAGAAACTGCAGAAAATGGACCCTCTGAAAGCCAGATAGCACAGGCTTCTTGGGAATATTTAGCACAATTGCTTCGTATTGCATTCGACTTTAACAAACACATTGCCAACTGGCGCACTTTAATAGAAAATCATGCAAAAGAGTTTGTTGCTTTAAGTTCAACAGATCAAGAAAACATTACTGAATTTTCTAATGCATTAAATGATTTGCAACAAGTGGCAATCAATTTTCAAAAACAAATTTCGCCCTTGTTTATTGCAAAAGAACTCGAAAAAATTGCAAGCAGATTAAACGATGCACAAATATATTTCGAAACCCACATTAAAAAAGCGTGCGATTATATACAAGCAATTGCATTTATAAAAGCAAAAAAACAAGTTTCCCTTTCCGAAACCTTACTCGATTTATTTCATCAATACCAACATATTAATAAGTTTAGTTTTTTAACCAATAGCCTACTTTCTAATAAACCTTTTGATAGCCAGGCTTGGTCTGCTCAACAAGCAACGTATTGGTATAGCATAAAAAAACCGGCTAAGAAGCCTAAAAACACAGAGAAAGAGCCAACGCACTTGCATACTTTTCGTTTAATTAAAGAAGGCAAAAGCCCCGAAGAAGTAGCAGAAATTAGAAATATTACCTTGGGCACCGTAAACACGCATCTTGCCAAATTAATAACCACGAGCGATTTATCTATTGAGCAAGTTATTTCAAAGCATCGATTAGATTATGTGATGGATGCCATTAAAAATTCCAAAGCCGAAAAATTAAATGACATTAAATCGAAAGTAAAAGAAGACATTACTTACGATGAAATCAAATTAGTATTAGCGCATTTTAAAAATACGCAATAATTTATTTTAAATTCAATTGATAGTAATAACCTGTTTCGTCAAAAACTAAATCTTTTATAGCTGTATTTGCGTAAAATAATTTTTGCTCTTTTGCTTTAGGTTGAATAATAACCGCTTCGCCTTTTATAAATATTGTAATGGGCATGTCAAAATCTTTGGTCTCGCAATCCCAACTATAGCTTATATTTAAGCCACTTTCGCTGGTTTTTAATTCTACATTTAATTTGGCTAAACTAGCCACATTTAAGTATTGATGAAAAATAGTAGATAAATCCATTTTTGATTTTTCGTTCATGAGTGCAAGTACATCTTGTGTAGAAATATTTTTACGCGCATATTTTTCTTGCAAACCTTTTACAATATCCCACCAAATGGTATCGTTGTGAATCACACTTCGAATCGTATTTAAAAACAAAGCGCCTTTCGCATACATATCTCCTGCGCCTTCTTGGTTCACACCGTAGGGCCCAATAATAGTTTCTTTGTTACCCACTCCTCTTTTTAAACCATTCAAATATTTATCTGCCGATGATTTGCCAAACAGATCTTCTAAGTAAACCACTTCTGCATATTGACCAAAGCCCTCGTGAATCCACATGTCGGCAATATCATAAGAGGTTAAAGAGTTACCCCACCATTCGTGGGCACTCTCGTGTATAATGATATAATCAAATTTTTTGCCTTCGCCCGAACCCGATAAATCAAAGCCCCTGTAACCATTTTTATAGCCATTACCATAAGCTACGCAGCTTTGGTGTTCCATGCCTAAATAAGGGGACTCTACTAGCTTGTAGCCATCTTCGTAAAATGCATAAGGACCAAATCTATTTTCAAAAATGGCCATCATTGGTTTAACTTGTTCAAATTGTTTTTTTGCTTTGGCTTCGTTGCTTTTCAACACCCAATAATCTAAAGTCAAATTTTGATCTTTTATTGGACTAAAATAAGTGTCTGCAAAATGAATATAATTACCAATGTTAAAAGTGACATCGTAATTATTAATGGGGTTAGCAACAAACCAATTGTATTGGCTGTAACCATCGTTTTGTTTTATAACAGATCTTAAGCGCCCATTAGATATATTTAGCAATGGATCAGGACAAGTAATACTAATGAGCATGCTGTCTGGTTCATCACTTTGGTGATCTTTATTTGGCCACCAACAACTGGCACCAAAACCCTGACAGGCAACGGCTACCCATGGTTCCCCATTTTCATCTTTACTAAAAACAAATCCTCCATCCCAAGGTGCTTTTTTAGCTATGGTTGGAGCGCCACTATAAAACACCGTTATTTTTTCTTCTTGGCCTTTTAATAAGGTGTTTGGAAATTTAACAAATACGGCATTGTAAACTCTTTTAAAAGTTAATGCTTTACCCTGAAAAAGAATTTGGTCGATGTTTAAGTTTTCAAATAAATCAATTTGCAACTGCTGAAAATCGCTTAAGCATTTAAATGAAATGCTATTCGATCCTTGAATTGTTTTAGCCTCGATATTTATTTTTACCGCTAAATGGTAATAAGTTACATCATAACAATTTCTAAATTGACTGAGCGTGCCGCGCAAACTATCCTTTTGTGTAAATACAGCAGGCTGTCCATCCATCAACTGTGCAAGGCCTTGCAAGCAACTAATGCTCAATAAAAAAATAAATCCTAGCGCTTTAAATTTCATATGTTAAATTTTAATATTTTTAATTTTAGAATTGCTGCAACACTAATCGAATCGGTAATTTTATTTTCCATAACCCATTGTAAGGCCTCTTCAAACGCCACCCATTTAAATTCGAGCGATTCGCTTTCTTCGGGTCTGGCTTGTTGTTGTTCCAAGGAGGTGGCTAAATAGACAATGGCTAATTCGTCGCTAACCGAATTAGATAAATGCATTTCCATTATTTTTTCCCAATGATTTGCGACCAATCCGGTTTCTTCTTGCAGCTCTCTTTGTGCAGATAGCAAAGGATCTATACCATGTAAGCCGCCACCTTCTGGAATTTCCCAACTATACTGCTCAATGGGGAAGCGATATTGGCCAATTAAGGCAATTTGATTGTGTTCGTTGAGCGCGATAATACCAATAGCTAAGTTTTTAAAATGCACTTTCCCATAAATACCTTTTCCTCCGCCAGGGTTTATGATATCGTATTCTTTTACATGGATCCAAGGGTTATCATAAATTTCTTTTTCGGATAAGATTTGCCAAGGGTTTTTGTTTGTGTCCATTTGTGAAGATTATCATGCAAATTACTAAATAGTAGGCAAGTGCAAAACAACTATACCATTTCTTTGTTGAATATTTCGATCGAGATTCTTCGGAGTTAAAATCTATTAATATCTTGCGCATATTTTTATGAAAACAAAATATTCAAACTGGCTCAAGCGAATTGGAATCGCAGGTTTCCTATTCTTTTTAATAAAAGGAATCGCTTGGTTGGCGGTATTTTATTTTGCATCAAAAGGCTGTAACTAAAAACAGCCGGCCTTTTGGGCCAGCTGTTTTAATCTAATTGTAATTTCTTATAAAGTTTCTTTTAGCCATCTAAAAAATTCTCGTTGCCATAAAAGGCTGTTTTGAGGTTTAGTGACCCAATGGCCTTCGTCTGCAAAGTATAAGAATCTACTTTTAATACCTTTTAGTTGTGCTGCGTTGAATGCTTGTAAACCTTCACCAAGTGGAACTCTAAAATCTTTTTCGTTATGGATTACTAAAATTGGCGTATTCCAGTTTTGTACAAATTTATGTGGCGAAAATTGTTCGTATGATTTTGGTTGTGGCGATTTCCAATAAGGACCTTCCATGTCGAAGTTACTGAAGAAAACTTCTTCGGTTGCACCATACATGCTTTCTAAATTAAACACCCCACAATGTGCGATAAATGTTTTGAATCTACCGTTATGATGTCCTGCTAAATAGTAAACAGAATATCCGCCATAACTAGCGCCTACTGCACCTCTGCGGGCGGTGTCTACAAATGGTTCTTTGCTCATTTCGTCTATTGCCGCTAAATAATCTCGCATCGCTTGTCCACCCCAATCACCAGAAATTTGATCATTCCATTCTTGTCCAAATGAAGGCAATCCTCTGCGGTTTGGTGCTACAATAATATAACCATTAGCAGCCATTAACTGAAAATTCCAACGGAAAGAAAAACTTTGACTGATGGTGCTTTGTGGTCCACCTTGACAATATAAAAGCGTAGGATATTTTTTCTTTGGATCGAAATCGGGTGGATAAATTACCCAAGTCAACATTTCTTTGTTATCAGAAGTACTGATCATTCTTTTCTCTACTTTACCCAATTTTAATCCGGCATATAATGCATCGTTTGTAGTAGTAAGTGATTCCATTTTGCCTTTCAATACATCTACTTTCACAATTTCTGCGGGTCTAGATAGGCTGGTTTTAGTAGCAATCAGGTAAGTGCCTTTAGCGTCTGTAGCAAGGCTGATAGCGCCCATGTCTGTTAAGCCATTGGTAATTTTAACCAAATTAGCTGTTTTAGAATTGATTGCATAAGCATATAATTGATGAACCGCATTGGTGCAACTGGCAAAATAAATTGTTTTTGAATCTGGCGACCAAATCATTTCGTCGGCACTTTGATCTAAATCTTTGGTGATTTCTTTTAAAGTTTTAGTAGCAAGGTCGAGTACTACAATTCTATTTTTGTCTGCTTCGAATCCAGCACGCTCCATGCTTAACCAAGCAATTGATTTTCCATCTGGCGAAAACCTAGGTTGTGTATCATAGCCTTTATTATCTATAGAAATATTATCTGTTTTACCAGTTGCTAAATCAAAAATATAAATATCGGTATTGGTACTTGTGGCGTATGCGGTGCCTTCTTCTTTTTTACATGAATAAGCAATTAACTTTCCATCTGGGCTCCAATTAATTTCTTCTTCTCCCCCAAAAGGCCCGTTGGGCGCATCATAGGGCTCGTTAGGCATAATGTCTCTAGCTGGCGCAACTTTACCATCATTGTAAACACTTACCATGATATGAGAGAAATGCTCATCTTCCCATTGATTCCAATGACGCATCATTAAGCCATCATATTCCAATGCATTTGCTTTAGGTAAATCGGGATAACGATCTGCTAGCGTTTCGTGAATTTTAATATCTTGCGTAAAATAAATCATGTTCCCTTTGGGCGAATAATTAAAATTCGAGACGCCATTTTTGAAACTGGTAACTTGTTTGTTGTCGCTACCATCGGGATTAATTTCCCATAATTGTGGCGTGCCCGTTTCCATTCCTATGTATCCGATTTTTTTACCATCGGGTCTCCATCTGGCATTACTTTCGGACGAAAAAGAGTTGGTAATTTGTTTTGCTTCACCACCGGCAATAGGCACCACAAATAAATCTGTATTGCCTTTGTTTGCTTGAATATTAAAGCGGGTTACCGAATACAAGACTACCTTGCCATCTGGCGCAGTCTGTGGCTCTGAAACTCTTCCCATTTGCCATAATGTTTCTGGTGCCATTTTGTTTTGAGCGGTAGCGCTTAAGCTTCCGAACAAGCAAAATAACATCACTACATGTTTCTTTTTCATAATTGTTTTTTAATTAATATTTAAATATAAATAAAAAGCCCCAATATTGATTGGGGCTTTTTTATTTTGTTACTGAAAATTATTTCAATTTGAATTCTTTTTTCACTTTGTCTACGAAATCTAATTTCTCCCAAGTGAATAATTCTACTTTCATTTTTTTCACTTTGCCATCGGGCGATTGAAAGGTTTTAGTAACTGTTTCGTTCTTACGACCCATGTGTCCGTAAGCAGCAGTTTCAGAATACATTGGATTACGCAATTTTAAACGTTGTTCAATTGCATATGGGCGCATGTCAAAAATCTTTTCGATTTTCTTTGCAATATCGCCATCGGTTAAAGCCACCTTTGCCGTGCCATATGTATTTACATAAATACCCATTGGTTTAGCCACGCCAATTGCATAAGAAACTTGTACTAAAATTTCGTCGCAAAGACCTGCTGCAACTACATTTTTTGCAATGTGTCTAGTTGCATAAGCTGCCGATCTATCTACTTTAGAAGGATCTTTACCAGAAAATGCACCACCACCGTGAGCACCTTTACCACCGTAAGTATCTACGATAATTTTTCTTCCAGTTAAACCAGTATCACCGTGTGGTCCACCAATAACAAACTTTCCAGTGGGGTTAATGTGGTATTGAATTTTATTGTTGAATAATGCTTTATACTTAGGGTATTTTTTCATTACACGTGGAATTAATACTTTGATTAAATCCGCTTTGATTTTCGCAAGCATTTTTTGATCTGCATCGAAATCATCGTGTTGTGTTGAAATTACAATAGCGTCAATTCTAACAGGCTTATTGTTATCATCATACTCCAATGTAACTTGTGATTTAGCATCTGGTCTTAAATATTTAATCTCTTTGTTTTCTCTGCGAATGGCAGCCAATTCAATTAATAATTTATGTGCAATATCTAAAGCTAAAGGCATGTAATCATTGGTTTCGTTGGTTGCATAACCAAACATCATTCCTTGATCACCAGCGCCTTGATCTTCTTTCTTCTTACGCTCAACTCCTTGGTTAATGTCTTGTGATTGCTCATGAATAGCAGATAAAATACCACAAGAGTTACTTTCGAACATGTATTCCGATTTTGTGTAACCAATTTTTTTGATTACTTCTCTTGCAATAGATTGCACATCTAAATAGGCTTTAGATTTAACCTCGCCAGCTAATACCACTTGACCAGTAGTTACTAAAGTTTCGCATGCTACTTTAGAAGTAGGGTCGAAAGCTAAAAAATTGTCGATGAGTGCATCTGAAATTTGATCTGCAACCTTGTCTGGGTGCCCTTCAGAAACCGATTCTGATGTAAATAAATAAGACATAGTTTTATAAATAAGTTTTAAAAAAAATATCGAAAAGATAGAAATGGGTAAAAGATCTGTTTTTAGCAATTTTTTTACGTGGTTGCAATCAAGGCAAATTTTCCACTTTTCGTAGCACAAAAATAGAATAAATTTTAATATTCATTCAATATTCAAGAAAATTCAGATAATATTGTATCCTATTAATAATAGCTCAATGACCTATCGTTTTCATTCCATTCGTCAGATATGTAAACAATTACTATTAGTTACCATGCTATATAGTGTTTGTAGGCTGTTATTCTTCGTTTTTAATTTTAGCAGCTTTAGTCAAACTGGAACCGAACAAATACTTGTAGCATTTTTGCATGGCATTCGATTTGATTTATCTGCCATTCTATACAGCAACATCCCCTTTATGTTGTTTGCTATATATGCCGATTTTAAGCCAGATAGAAGACCATCATTTTCAGTTGCAAAAATTTTATTTATTGTAATAAATGCGCTGGCTATTTTTAGCAATATAATCGATGTAAAATTTTATGAATTTCAAAAAAAACGAACCACATTCGAATTATTCTCTGGCGAAAATAATATTATAAAATTAATACCTTCTTATATCAGTAGTTATTGGTATCTTATTTTAATCGCCGGGGTTTTAATTTATTTTTTAATAAAAGGATACGATACAATAAATGCAAATGCACAAAACGAAAAAAAGAAATTTTATATTTTAAAAGCAATCGCTTCTTTTATTTTTTTAGGCATTGCCATTATTGGTATGCGCGGAGGCCTTCAAACCAAGCCGCTGCAAATGATTGCCGCATCTTACTACGGTAACCCTAACAACGCATCTTTGGTATTAAACACGCCATTTACCATTTTCCAAAGCATCAACAAAAAACCGTTAAATCGAAAAAAATATTTTTCGGAAACACAAGCAAATAAAATTTTTAATACACAAAGAGATTATACTAGCAAATTTGTTTTCGATAAAAAAAATGTAGTTGTAATTATATTAGAAAGTTTCTCTAACGAATACATTGGAACAATGAGTCATCAGAAAACTTGCGCTCCATTTTTAGACAGTCTAATAACAGAAAGCTATTTATTGGAACATGCTTTTGCGAACGGCAAAAAATCGAACGAAGCCATGCCAAGTATTTTTGCTTCTTTGCCCTCTTTGTTAAACGAATCGTATATCAATACCGTTTATCAAAACAACGAATTAAGCAGCCTTCCTAATTTATTAAAAGAGAAAGGGTATTATACTGCATTTTACCATGGGGGCATTAATGGTTCTATGAATTTTGATGCTTTTGCTAAAAAAGCAGGCTTTGATAATTATTTTGGCATGAACGAATACCCTACTATAGCCGATTATGATGGACATTGGGGCATTTATGACGAGCCTTATTTTGAATACGTATCGCATGAGCTGGGCTCTTTACCGAAACCATTTATGGCCGGAATATTTTCTTTGTCCTCTCATCCACCATACGATTTACCAGAAACTCGTAAAAATGATTTTGCAGAGATGGCAACCGCGAAGCAAAAGAGCTTTAGGTATACCGATTTGGCTTTGAAGAAATTTTTTGAATATGCAAAAACTAAAAACTGGTATACCAACACTTTATTTGTAATTGTACCCGACCATACACCAGACGCCGACGCTATTGCTTATGATACTAAGGTTGCCTATTATCAAATCCCTATTATTTTATTCGACCCTTCGAGTAAAAATTTAATTGGCAAATCACCACAAGTTGCTCAGCAAATAGATATCATGCCGACGGTATTAGATTACCTACATTTCGATCATCCATTTATGGCTTTTGGAGAAAGCGCCTTGCGAAAAAAACAATACCCATACGCCATAAACTATAGAGATGGAATCTATCAAACCATTGATTCTACTCATGTTATACAGTTTGCCGAAAATCAAACTTTGGCATTTTATAATTATCAAATAGATCCCTATTTAAAAAATAATTTGCGCAACAACACGGATGCGAAAGAAAATAAAATGAAAGAATTTACAGCGGCATATATACAACAGTTCAATGACGCATTAATAGAAAACAAGTACCAAACAATTGAAGATAAAAATAGTATTCATCATTAATCCAATTGCAGGAGGAAAAAACAAAAACCATTTCTCTAAAGTAATTGCCAGTCATTTAAACACATCAAAATTTGAATATGAACTTATTCAAACCGAAAGTGAAAAACACGCCTACGAATTAACCAAAGCAGCAATATCAAATGGCGCTGAGATAGTTGTTGCTGTTGGAGGAGATGGCACCATCAACGAAATTGCATCGGCATTAATAGGTAGTGCATGTACCTTAGCCATTATACCTTATGGTTCTGGTAATGGTTTGGCAAGGTCTTTAAAAATCCCAATGAACACCATTCAAGCTGTTAAATTAATTAATCAATATAAAACAGCTAAGATTGATGCCGCAAAATTGAATGAACATTATTTTTTCAATATGTCGGGAATGGGATTTGATGCGCACATTAGTCATATTTTTGCAAAGGATAAAAACAGAGGTTTGCTAGGTTACGTTAAAGCTACTTTTAGTGAATTAAAAAATTACCGCAGTAAAAATTACGAAATTATTATTGACGGCAAAACATTAAAAGAAGATGCTTTTATTTTAAGTGTGGCCAATTCTAGCCAATACGGAAACGAAGCCCACATAGCACCTAGGGCTGAATTACAAGACGGTTTATTAGATTTAGTAATTGTAAAACCATTCCCATTATACTTAATGCCAATGTTGGCTTTACGGATGTTTTTAAAGACGGCCGATCAATCAAAATACTTCATTAGTTTACAAGGAAAATCGATATTAATTAATCGTAACAACAATGTAATTCATTTAGATGGCGAGCCCAAATTGGTAAACGAAAATATTCAAATTCAAATTTTAGCTAATGCTATAAATGTAATTGTTCCATAACATGTCAAAAAAAATAGTAGTGGCGGCATTATGTATTCTACCAATCCAGATTTCGAATTTCCACCAGCATCGGAAGAAAAAAGTAGTACACCTGCCAATAACCAACAAGATTTGCGCGTGCAATTAGATAAAAAGCAAAGAGCGGGTAAGGCTGTTACTTTAATAACAGGTTTTGTTGGCTTAGGCTCCGACCTACTCGATTTGGGTAAAAAACTAAAATCGAAATGTGGCGTAGGTGGTACGGTAAAAGATGGCGAAATTATCATACAAGGAGATTTCAGAGAAAAAATCATTCAAATACTGCAAGCAGAAGGCTATAAAGTAAAAAGAATTGGCGGATAAACATTGTTTTTAGTAATTTGCGCCACCTATTTATGTATCTATTAACATCGAAAAACAGCATTAAATGAATAATGAATTTGGATTGAGAGCAAGCAATGCAAGTGTTGCTACTTTAGGGTTAGCAAATGTTGCGGCAGCTTATTGGAATATGACACCCGCAGAATTAGTGGAAGAAGCAATTGTTAGAGGCGAGGGCAGACTAGTTGATTCTGGCGCATTGGCTGCAGACACTGGCGAGTTCACCGGAAGATCACCTAAAGATAGATTTATTGTTAAAGACGCCATTACCGAAAATGCAGTTTGGTGGGGAGATGTAAACATTCCATTTGATAGCCAAAAATTTGATTTATTATACCATAGAGTTTGCGCCTATTTAGCGGGCAAAGAAATTTTTGTAAGAGATGCTTATGCTTGTGCGGATCCAGAATACCGCACCAATATTCGTGTAGTTACCGAGCAAGCGTATCATAATATTTTTGCAAACAATTTATTTTTGCGTCCAAGCAAAGAAGAAGTATTAAACTTCTCGCCAGAATGGACCATCGTTAACGCCCCTGGTTTTAAAGCCGATCCAGCCATTGATGGAACACGCCAACACAATTTCGCTATTTTAAATTTTACCAAAAAAATTATTTTAATTGGCGGAACAGGTTATACAGGTGAAATTAAAAAAGGAATTTTCGGTGTATTAAATTTTGTTTTACCACATGATAAAAATGTGTTGTCGATGCATTGTTCGGCAAACATTGGCAAAGATGGCGACACAGCTATTTTCTTTGGTTTATCGGGTACAGGTAAAACCACTTTATCTGCCGATCCAAACAGAGGCTTAATTGGTGACGATGAACACGGATGGGCAACAGATACCGTATTTAATTTAGAAGGCGGTTGTTATGCAAAATGCGTAGACTTAACCAAAGAAAAAGAACCAGAAATTTGGGGGGCTATTAAATTCGGCGCTTTACTAGAAAATATTGTTTGTTACGAGGAAACCAGCACCGTAGATTTTTCAAATATTGCTAAAACAGAAAACACCCGAGTTGCTTATCCAATCCATCACATAGCCAATGCGGTAGAACCTTCTATAGCAAGTAATCCTAAAAATATTTTCTTTTTAACTTGTGATGCATATGGCGTTTTGCCACCCATTTCAAAATTAGATGCAGGCCAAGCGATGTATCATTTTATTTCTGGTTATACTGCAAAAGTAGCTGGAACAGAAGCAGGAGTTACCGAACCACAAACTACTTTCTCTGCTTGTTTTGGAAAAGTATTTTTACCATTACATCCGGCAAAATATGCAGAAATGTTGGGTAAGAAAATGAAAGAACACCAAGTAAATGTTTGGTTAGTGAATACCGGTTGGACCGGAGGTGCTTATGGCACCGGCTCAAGAATGAAATTAAGTTATACGCGCGCCATGATTACTGCAGCATTGAACGGAGCACTTGCTGGTGTTGAGTTTGAGCAGCATCCAGTTTTTGGATTGCAAATGCCTACTACCTGTCCAAATGTGCCTTCAGAAATTTTAAATCCAAGAAATACTTGGAGCAACGCAGCAGAGTACGATCAAAAAGCGAATGAATTAGCCCAAAAATTTATCAAGAATTTCGAACAATATGCCGATGGTGTTTCTGCCGAAATAGTAGCAGCAGCACCGGTCGCAAAATCATAAAAAATAATTAAAAAATAAAAAAGATGGCTTTAGAAACACAAGGAAAATTACATGAGATTTTTGATCCGCAACAAATCACTGAGCGATTCAAAAAAAGAGAGTTTGTAGTGGAAATAGATGACAATGGATATTTGCAGCATGTAAAATTTCAATTGAATCAAGATAAATGCAGTTTAGTAGATGCTTATCAAATTGGAGACCAAATTAAAGTCTCTTTTAATTTAACAGGCCGTCAATTTACCCGCAAAACGGGAGAGTTAGATTATATCACCAATGTGGTGGCTTGGAGATTAGAGCGCGTAGGTGCAGGAGCTGGATCAAATCAAGCATCGGCTCCAATGCCAACAGAACCACCCGCTTTTAGTATTGGCAGCGCAGAAGGAGCAGACGATTCGCTTCCTTTTTAAAAAGGAATTTTAGGCTTAAATTACTGAATATCATTTACTTAACTTTAAACATATAATTTTAAGTTAATTTTACATTAATAAATGATTTCAAAATTTTTTTATCCCTAAAATATTCTATTTTTGTGTGCCTTTAATACGTTTCAGGCAATTTTTATCTAAACAGTATCGTTAAATCTTAAAAATAAAAACTAATTAATAAAACAATGGCAAACGAAGCAAAAGTAGCTGCTGCTGCAAAAGTTGAAAAAGGGAATGGATTGAGTACTTTTTTCGCATCATTTACTATTCCACTATGTTTATTGGTGGGTATCTTAATTTTCACATTTGTGATGGGTGCGCCTTCAAACTTTGAAGGAAATGATCCAGCGAATCACCCAGTTCAAGAAGGTGCAGGACACGTATTAGGTTTGATCCACAAAGGTGGTTATATCGTACCTATTTTATTGTCATTGGTTTTAATGAACATTACATTTTCTATTGAGCGTTACTTAACAATTGGTAAAGCACAAGGAAAAGGAAATGCAGAAGCATTTGTTAGAAAAATCAGAGCAAAATTAGATCAAAATGATGTAGAAGGTGCAATTAAAGAGTGTGATGAACAAAGAGGTTCTGTTGCCAATGTTATGCGTTCTACGCTTTTAAAATACAAAGAAATGCAAGGCTTAACTACTATGCCTGTAGATCAAAGAATCAATTCTATTCAAAAAGAAATTGAAGAGTCGGTAACTTTAGAATTACCAGGTTTAGAGAAAAACTTAGTGGTAATTGCTACCATGGCTTCGGTTTCTACCTTGATCGCGTTATTAGGAACAGTATTGGGTATGATTAAAGCGTTCTCTGCATTAGCAACCGCTGGTTCTCCAGATTCAGTAGCATTAGCAACTGGTATTTCTGAGGCCTTAATTAATACAGCTTTAGGTATTGGTAACTCTGCTATTGCAACAATCATGTACAATGTATTTACGAGTAAAATCGATGCAATCACTTATGCTATCGACGAAGCGGGTTACAGTATTGTACAAACATTTGCTGCTAAAAACAGATAATAATTACCCAGAATAATTTTAACAATAAATAAAATATACAATGTCAAAAGTAAAGGTTCCTCGTAAGAGTACAGTAGTAGACATGACGGCAATGACCGACGTGGCATTCTTGCTGCTTACGTTCTTTATGTTGGCTACCAAGTTTAAACCTGATGAGCCTGTGACGGTGACCACACCTTCCTCGATCTCAGAAATAAAGTTACCAGAAACAGACATTTTATTATTAACAATAGACAAAGATTCGCGTGTGTTTTT
Source organism: uncultured bacterium (assembly GCA_903828245.1). Classification (GTDB taxonomy): domain Bacteria; phylum Bacteroidota; class Bacteroidia; order Sphingobacteriales; family Sphingobacteriaceae; genus CAIKLP01. The sequence continues at coordinate 38,127 of CAIKLP010000081.1, forward strand.
TGCAATGGATGGGGAGTCGAACAGGTTATCATTGTTAGATAAAATGGCTGAGAAATATCAACTTACTTTTAACGACAAACAGAAAAAAGAATTTTCTTTGTTGAGTTCATTCGGCGTGTCGGTTAAAAATTTAGGACAATATTTAGACCTAGATGCAGAAGGCAGAAAAAAATTCGCACAAACTGGAATTCCTTCGGATTCTACTAACAACGAATTAGCTGATTGGGTATTGCAAGCACGATTTACAAATAAGGCTTTAAGGGTTGCTGTTAAAGGTGATCAAAATGCAGGCTTTCCTGTAGTAAAGCAAGTGATCGCAACTTTGCAAGATAAAAAAGTAGACCGTTTCAACTTTATTACAAGCTTGGAAAAAGCTGAGAATTAATAATTCATAAAAAAAATTAGCGATGTCAGAGATAGAAAGTGGCGGTGGCGGTGGAGCCCATAAAGGCAAAAAGAAAGGTAAAAAAATGTCGACAAGGGTGGATTTTACACCCATGGTTGACTTAGGTTTTTTATTGATCACTTTCTTTATGTTAACCACTTCCATGAATAAGCCGCAAACCATGGAAATCAATATGCCAGTTAAGGATAAAAACTTAACCGAAGATCAACAAACTAAAGTAAAAGCATCTCAAACTTTGACGGTGTTGCTTACTAAAGAAAATAAAGTTGTTTATTATTTTGTTGATGAAAAAACTGGTGAGCCAGGCCCTACAACGGTTACAGACTATGGTAAAGATGGCATCCGTAAAGTTTTATTACAAGAAAACAAAATTAGAAATGCAAGCGTAGACTCTATTGGAATTTACAAAGGGCAATTACAAACCAATAAAATTACAGAAGAAGATTTCAGAGCAAAAGTATATGCCATTAAATCTTTTAAAGATGGTTTAATTGTAATTATTAAGGCAGACGATAATTCGAGATACGGAAATTTAGTTGACATCTTAGATGAAATGAATATCTGTAATATTGGTCGTTATGCAATTGTAGATATTACGCCAATTGATTTAGCGTTATTAACTAAAACCACATTATAATTCTATAAAAGAAATTAGCAAATGGCAGGTAAAATAGATTTATATGATGGCAAATGGATAGAGCTCGTATTCCGTGGTAGAAACCAGGAGTATGGTGCTTTTGAAATTCGTAAAAGCTATCCAAAACATGCATTTTTAGGCATCGTTTTAGCAATAGTTGCTTTTACTTTGTCGGTAAGTGCACCATTAATTATTCGTTTAATATCGAATGCACTTCCAGACGAGAAAATAGTAAAGGTAGACCAAACCAATGTTTTAGAGGATGTGCCGCCGGTTGATAAAAACCAACCTACGCCACCACCTCCACCACCTCCACCTTTAAAGTCGACGATTAAATTTACCCCTCCGGTAATTAAACCCGATGATCAGGTGCCTGATGAACCACCTCCCATTCAAGAAGAATTAAAAAAGGTAGATGCAGGTTTAACAACTGTTCAAGGTGATCCAAACGCAGAAGTAGATTTAAGTGGTTTAGATGGAGATATTACTGGTGAAGAAGCACCATTTATTTCGGTTGAGCAAATGCCAGAATTTCCAGGAGGAGGCGAAGGCGCTTTAATCGCTTACATTGCAAAGAATACAAAATACCCAGCTATGGCTAGGGAAAATAATATTGAAGGAACTGTGTTTATCTCTTTCGTTGTAGAAAAAGATGGCAGCGTTTCTGATGTAAAAATATTAAGAGGTATTGGCGGAGGATGTGACGAAGAGGCTAAGCGTGTAATTAAAAACTTGCCAAACTTTGCACCTGGTAGACAAAACGGAAGACCAGTGCGTGTACAGTTTAACGTACCTGTGAAATTTAAATTGATGTAATTAAAATGAATAAACCAGCGGATCTATGGTCCATGCGAGATAAAGTGATTTTCGTATTTGGAATAATTATGTCGCTTGTTTATTTAGTAATCGGATTGAGTTTACTCAGCATAGGAAATTTCTTAGCTGAATATGATAAAATAGTAAAGATTGGAATAGGCTGTATTTTTATAGCCTATTCTTTTTTTAGATTGTGGCGATCTTTAAACAATTGGAAAAACAGTAACAATGAAGACGAAGCATAAATTTTTATTATTTGCCCTAATTGGAATCTGCTTTTCTGCTTGCTCAAATAATAAAGATAAAAACGGAAAAGAGTTGAGCAGCACTACGAGCGGTGAAGTAAAAATTGCCGCAGACGAAACGCTACTTTCTATCATCGATGCACAAGAACAAGTTTTCGAAACGATTTATCCTAAAGCAAACGTAAACGCAGTTTATTTGCCAGAGTTAGACATGATGGATTTGTTTATCAAAGACAGCATCTCTTTGGTGATTGCCGCAAGAAGCTTAAACCCTTCTGAAATAGCCTATTTTAAAGGGAAACACAGCTATACGCAAAATAAAATAGCTAGCGACGGCATTGCGCTAATCGTAAATAATCAAAACACCGATACTACTTTTACTTTAGCGCAAGTGCGTGAAATTATGCGTGGAAAATTTACAGATTGGAATACACTCGACAAAAAATCTACACTTACAAAAATCAATCTTGTGTTTGATAATAAGAATAGCGGAACCGTTCGATACATGGCCGAATTAGTGGGTCAAAAATCGATACCGGGTTACGCATTAAAAACAAATGAAGAAGTAATTAAATATGTTAGCGAAAATAAAAATGCTTTAGGTATTGTAGGTGTAAATTGGATTAGCGACAAAGACGATCCAAAGGCCATGAAATTTAAAAGCGGTATTAATGTAGTGGGCATTATGGGCGACCCTGGCGATTTGGGAGATGATTATTATTACCAACCCTACCAAGCTTACTTTGCCACTAAACAATACCCTTTATTACGCGAAATATACAGTATTAGCAGAGAGCCTAGAGCAGGCCTTGCCACTGGCTTTGCGTCGTTTATATCAAGCGATAAAGGCCAAAAAATTATTTTAAAATCTGGCTTATTGCCAGCCAACGCACCTATCAGAATTATACAAACAAATTAAAAAAAATTAGCATGAATCGAAGTTTAAAAAATGCTTGGCTTGTTGCCATCATAGTAGTTTCCACTTTTACCATTGTAAAAGCGCAAGATGCAGTAAAAGGAATTAGGGCTATTGAAGTAGAGCAATTTGAAAAAGCAAAAAGAATTTTCAGTACTTTAATTCTAGCAAATCCAAGCAATGCCGACAACTATTATTATTTAGGAAAAGCTTATTATAAGCAAGATAAAATTGATTCGGCCAAGTTTTATTTTCAACAAGGTTTGGCCGCAAACCCTAACTCCACTTTAAACATAGTAGGTTTGGGTTCGGTAGATTACGACTTAGGAAATGTAACAGAAGCTAAAGTAAATTTCGATAAAGCAATTGCTATTTCTTTAGGCAAAGATTTTCAAACCTTTATTAGTATTGGCGAAGTCTACCGCGAATTAGGCGTTCGTAATTTCGAAGAGGCATTAAGTTATTTCTTAAAAGCAAAAGCGATTAACCAAAAGAGCCCCGAATTATTAGTAGCCATTGGTGATGTATATATGGAGCAAGCCAACGGTTCGGAAGCGGTTAAATATTACACAGAAGCACTTAAGTTAAACCCTAACTACGTGAACGCTTATGTGCGTACAGGAAAGCTTTGGACTAGGTCTTTGAATTACGCGGAAGCGAAAATTGCTTTCGATAAAGCGATTAAAATAGACTCTACTTTTGCACCAATTTATAGAGAATACGGCGAATTAGAATTAACGGCTAAACATTTTGAAAGCGCGGTTGAAAATTATAAAAAATATTTATTCCTTACCGATAAATCTTTGAATTCGCAATTGCGTTATGCTAAATTTTTATTTTACGGAAAACAATTTCAAGAGTCTATCGACATCATTAAACAAATTGTAGCGAAAGATTCTAGCGATTATATCAACTACCGTTTATTAGGTTATTCATCTTACGAAATCAAAGATTACAAAGCAGGATTAACTGCTATGAATAAATTTTTCTCGATGAATCCTGCTAAAATTTTACCGCAAGATTACGCTTACTTAGGTAAATTGCAAGTTAAAAATAAATTAGACTCATTGGGCGTAAACACCATTACACGCGCCATTGCGCTCGATACCACTAGTAGAGATTTATACGGAGATTTATCCGATGCTTATTTCTCGATGAAACAATATAAACTGTCTGCAGAAACCTACGAATTAAAATTATTGAACATTAAACCAACCGCAGTAGATTATTTTAATTTAGGTAGAAAATATTATTTCGGACTAGCATTTGCAAAATCAGATTCTGCTTTTGCCAAACTGTTGGAATTGAATGCAGAATATAAACCAGCTTATTTATTTCGCGCAAGAAACAATGTGCAATTAGATAATGTAGATAAAATCAATGATGGTTTAGCTAAACCATTTTACGAAAAGTTTATTGAATTGACCATTGCAGATCCAAAATTAGACCTAAAGAAATCGGGTAAAGAATTGATTGAGGCTTATAAATATTTGGGCGATTATAATTACACCGTTTTGAAAGACAATGCGGCTGCCATTGGTAATTTCCAAAAAATCATCGAAATTGACCCTAACGACAAAGACGCTAAATTGAATTTAGAGGGATTAATCAAAGAGTCAAAGAAATAATCATTAATTTTACCGCATACATTAATCATTAAAAATATGGGAAATTCATTTATACCAACCGATTACTTCCCAATCGTATTGCAATTTATTGCAGCCATTGGCTTTGTTGCAGTTACCATGTTAGCTACTCATTACATTGGCCCTAAGCGTAAAACTGCCGATAAATTAGCCAATTTTGAGTGCGGAATTGAGCAACAAGGCGATGCCAGGTCTCCCATTTCTGTGAAGTATTTTTTGGTTGCCATCTTGTTTGTATTGTTCGATGTAGAGGTCATATTTATGTACCCATGGGCAGTCAATTTTAGAGAGTTTGGAATCACTGGTTTTTTAGAAATGTTCACCTTTGTGGGCTTCCTTTTAGCCGGCTTCTTTTACCTATTAAAAAAGGGTGCTTTAGACTGGGAATAATTAAGATTTTTCTTGTCGCTAAATCCTTAAAAAGTAATATTTATTGTACATTTGACGCACATCTTCAGTTAAGATGTGCGTTTTGTTTTTAAGCATTTTTATGAGTGAAATTAAAATTGTTTCGGCACCAGAAGGAATAGAAGGTGCAGGTTTTTTCGCAACGCGATTAGACAAAGTAGTAGGTCTTGCAAGATCACATTCATTATGGCCTTTACCGTTTGCAACTTCATGTTGTGGAATTGAGTTTATGGCAACCATGGGATCTCATTACGACTTCGCTAGATTTGGTTCCGAGCGTCCAAGTTTTTCGCCTCGTCAAGCAGATTTACTCATGGTAATGGGAACCATCGCTAAAAAAATGGGTCCTGTTTTAAAACAAGTTTATTTACAAATGGCCGAACCCCGCTGGGTAATTGCAGTTGGCGCTTGTGCATCATCAGGTGGCATTTTCGATACTTACAGTGTCATGCAAGGGATCGACGAAATTATTCCAGTAGATGTTTATGTACCTGGTTGTCCGCCGCGTCCCGAAGCAATCATCGATGGCTTCAATCGTATTCAAGATTTAGTAAAATCTGAATCGAGGCGCAGAAGAAATTCACCAGAGTATCAAGCCCTCATGACTAATTACGGAATTAAATAAAATGGCAATAGCAACAGAAAATTTGATCGCAGATTTGCAGTCTACTTTTGGAACTGCATTGAGCAATTTTGAACAACCTTATGGTTTGTTAACCTTTCAAACAAATAAGGACAGCATCATCCAGGTATTAAAGTATTTAAATGAAAACGAAACCTATCGTTTCCGTTTTTTAACAGATGTTTGCGCCGTTCATTATCCAACAACAAAAGAGTTAGCCGTTATTTATCATGTACAAAGCATGGAAAATAATTTTCGCTTAAGAATTAAAGTATTTATTCCAGAATCAAATCCTAAAATTCCTACTGCAACTGTTTTATATGAATCTGCTAATTGGCAAGAGCGAGAAACCTACGACTTCTTCGGAGTAATTTTTGAAGGACATCCAAATTTGGTTAGAATTTTAAATGTAGACGACATGGTTGCATTTCCTATGAGAAAAGAACACCCACTAGAAGACCCAAACAGAATTGACAAAAACGATACTTATTTCGGTAGATAAAAAATTAACATAGCGTTATGGCTCATATTCAACTTGACAGCGATTCATTAGAAAAAGAAACCACGACTTTAAATCTTGGTCCAACGCATCCTGCAACGCATGGCGTATTCCAAAATGTTTTGGAAATGGACGGCGAAAGAATTGTCAGTGCGGTTTCTACTATTGGCTATATACACAGGGCATTTGAGAAGATTGCAGAGCATCGCCCTTATTATCAAATTACCCCTTTAACCGATCGACTTAATTATTGTTCGTCGCCCATTAATAATTTTGGCTGGCATTTAACAGTCGAGAAACTATTAAATATTGAAACGCCTAAGCGTGTAGATTACATGCGCATCATCATTATGGAATTGGCGAGAATTTCGGATCATTTAATTTGTAATGGAATTTTAGGAGTAGATACCGGCGCCTTTACTGGCTTCTTGTATTTGATGCAAGAGCGCGAAAATATTTACGAAATTTACGAAGAAATTTGTGGCGCAAGATTGACTACTAATTTTGGACGCGTGGGAGGTTTTGAAAGAGACTTCAACGACATTGCCATTTTAAAAATTAAAAAGTTTTTAACCACCTTCCCTAAGGTGATGAAATCTTTCGAAGAGTTATTTAATAGAAACAGAATTTTTATAGATAGAACAGTTGGCGTAGGTGCCATTAGCGCCGAAAAGGCTTTAAACTATGGCTTTACCGGCCCTTGTTTAAGAGCAACTGGTATAGATTACGATGTGCGTACCGCCAATCCATATTCTTCTTATAACGAATTTGATTTTGAAATTCCGGTAGGTACCAACGGCGATACTTACGATAGGTATATGGTAAGGAACGAAGAAATTTGGCAGAGTTTAAGATTAATCGAACAAGCCTTAGCCAAAATGGAAAAAGAACCCAAAGGAATTTTCCATGCAGATGTTCCCGCTTATTACTTACCCGAAAAACAAGATGTATATGCCAACATGGAAGCGCTCATTTATCATTTTAAAATTGTGATGGGTGAAGTGGATATGCCTAAAGGCGAATTATACCATGCGGTAGAAGGTGGAAATGGAGAACTTGGATTTTATTTAATCTCGGAAGGTGGCAGATCGCCGTACCGACTACATTTTAGAAGGCCATGTTTTATTATATACCAAGCATTCGCAGAAATTGCGAAAGGTTCTTTGTTATCCGACGCGATTGTTACCATGAGTAGTTTGAATGTAATTGCAGGCGAGTTAGACGCTTAAAATATTTTTTTAAAACATAAGTAAATGAATTTAGCATTTTCAGAAGAAGCATTAACACTATCAAAGGCGTTAATGAAAAGATATCCGGAAGGAAAACATAAATCGGCCTTGATTCCAATTTTGCACATTGCGCAAGCAGAATTCAATGGCTGGTTAAGTTCGGATGCAATGGATTATGTGGCAAGCATTATTGGCATTAAACCAATTGAAGTTTATGAGGTAGCCTCTTTTTATTCGATGTTTAATATGCAACCTGTTGGCAAATGTTCTTTAGAGGTTTGTCATACTGGCCCATGTGCCATTAATGGTGCAGAAAGTTTAATCAGCTATTTAGAAAATAAATTGAATATTAAACTTGGCCAAACCACCGCAGACGGCATGTTTACGCTAAAGGCAGTAGAATGTTTGGGCTCTTGTGGATCAGCGCCTATGTTACAGTGCGGGGTAAACTATTACGAAAACTTAACAAACGAAAAAGCAGACGAATTAATCAATAGGTTAACCGCCGAAAATCGTTTACAATCTTATACAGATATAAAATAAAAAATTTGATGTTAAGCGCCTTAACCCTTCCAGCAAAATATCGTTACTTAAATAAATTATTTAAGCAAGGAGCATTTGTGTTGTTAGATATTGGCGCAGGAAATCATTCGGCATCCAAAACAAAAAAATGGTTTCCAAATTGCGAGTATCACGGTTTAGATTTAAATAAAAATTATAATAATGACGAAAACGATTTCAAACTCATGCAATCGTTTTATGAATTAAACTTAGAAGATTTAAATTTAGATAGCGTACCCAATGCGCACTTCGATTTTATTATGATGGCTCATGTGATTGAGCATTTGAAAAACGGAGAGGACGTATTGGTAAAATTATTAGCAAAGCTCAAACCCGGAGGCTACTTGTATGTGGAGTACCCTGGCATTCGATCTACTCGACTTCCGCGCATGAAAGGAACTTTGAATTTTTTCGACGACGAGACCCATGTTAGGGTATATTCCTTAACAGAGTTGTATAATTTATTTTTAAAAAATAATACAGAAATTATTAAAGGTGGCACGCGAAGGTATATGCCAAATATATTAATGATGCCATTGAAGGTAATTCATAATTTAATTAAATACGGAAAAATATTACCGAGTATTTTTTGGGATTTTTTCGGTTTCGCAGAATTTATATTGATAAAGAAGAAATAAAATAATATGTCACGCAAAATATTATTAGAACACATTGATGTTCCAGGAATAAATACTTTTGATACTTATCGAAAAATGGGCGGCTATCGTTCGGTCGAAAAGGCTTTGAAAACTATGTCGCCAGAAGATGTAGTGGAAGAGGTGAAGAAATCTGGTATGCGCGGAAGAGGTGGAGCAGGATTTCCTACGGGAATGAAATGGAGCTTTTTGGCAAAACCAGTTGGCGTGCCACGCTATTTAGTTTGCAATGCAGACGAATCGGAGCCTGGTACTTTCAAAGACCGTTACCTAATGGAAAAAATTCCACATGGATTGATCGAAGGAATGATTACTTCGAGTTATGCCTTGGGTGCAAACACTTCTTATATCTATATCAGAGGAGAGTATTTTTATATATTAAGGATTTTAGAAAAAGCAATTGCCGAAGCTTATGCCAATGGCTTTTTAGGAAAAAATATTTTAGGCTCGGGTTATGATTTAGATTTATATGTTCATCCTGGCGCAGGCGCCTATATTTGTGGCGAAGAAACAGCTTTATTAGAATCTTTAGAAGGCAAGAGAGGTAACCCAAGAGTGAAACCTCCATTCCCTGCAATAGCTGGTTTATATGCTTGCCCAACGGTAGTAAATAATGTAGAAACCATTGCAGCTATTGCACCCATTGTAAATATGGGTGGAGACGAATATGCAAAAATTGGAATTGGTAGAAGTACCGGAACAAAATTAATTTCGGCAAGTGGACACATCAATAATCCGGGTATATACGAAATAGAATTAGGCTTACCTGTAGAAGAGTTTATTTACTCGGACAAATATTGTGGCGGCATTAAAAATAATAAAAAATTAAAGGCAGTTGTTGCAGGTGGATCATCGGTGCCAATTTTGCCAGCCAATTTAATTTTAAAAACCGCAAACAACGAAGAGCGATTAATGAGTTACGAATCACTTTCCGACGGAGGCTTTGTAAGTGGCACCATGCTTGGATCTGGCGGCTTTGTTGTTTACGATGAAGACAGTTGTATTGTGCGTAATACATGGAATTTTGCTCGTTTTTATCACCACGAATCATGTGGACAATGTTCTCCATGTAGAGAAGGAACTGGATGGATGGAAAAAGTATTACATCGCATCGAATACGGTCACGGAAAATTAAGCGACATCGATTTATTAGTAGAAGTTTCTAAAAAAATAGAAGGCAATACGATTTGTCCATTAGGGGATGCAGCTGCATGGCCTGTGGCAAGTGCTATTCGTCATTTTCGCGAAGAGTTTGAATGGCACATTAAAGAAGCAACATTAAGTCAATCAAGAAATTTTGGATTACTTGCCGCTCACGAAGCGCTAGTAAAATAATTATTTTAATAAAATGGCAGATAAAATAAAAGTAACCATCGACGGACAGTCTGTTGAAGTAGAACCGGGAACCACGATATTAAATGCAGCGCGTCAAATAGGCGGCGACATTGTGCCTCCGGCTATGTGTTATTATTCAAAGTTAAAAGGTAGTGGTGGTAAATGCCGTACTTGTTTAGTAAAAGTAGCACAAGGTTCCGAAAAAGATCCTCGACCAATGCCTAAGTTAGTCGCTTCTTGTCAAACGCAAGTAATGGATGGCATGGTGGTAGAAAACACCACTTCGCCAGAAGTTTTAGAAGCAAGAAAAGGCGTAGTAGAAATGTTATTGATAAACCATCCACTGGATTGCCCAGTTTGCGATCAGGCAGGCGAATGCGATTTGCAAAATTTATCATTCGAACACGGCGCTTCCAATTCTAGATACGAATTTGAAAGAAGAACTTTTGATAAAGTAGATATTGGAGATAAAGTTCAATTACACATGAATCGCTGTATTCTTTGCTATCGTTGCGTTTACACAGCCGATCAAATCACAGATGGCAGGGTTCACGGTATTTTAAATAGAGGAGATCAATCAGAAATATCTACTTATATCAGCGCTGCAATAGACAATGATTTTTCTGGAAACGTAATTGATGTTTGTCCAGTAGGCGCATTAACCGATAAAACATTCCGTTTTAAAAATAGGGTTTGGTTTACCAAACCGGTAGATGCACACAGAGATTGCGAACACGAAAAATGTTCGGGTAAAGTAGTATTGTGGTATAAAGGCGATGATGTATTGCGTGTAACAGCGCGTAAAGATCAATACGGCGAAGTAGAATCTTTTATTTGTAATACTTGCCGATTCGATAAAAAAGCAACATCAGATTGGACTATAGAAGGACCAAGAAAAATCGAAGACACCTCGGTTATTTCTTCAAACCATTATGAAATGGCACATCCGCTTCCTATTATCGAGAAAAACGAAGTTTTAATTGAAGCGAATAAAAAAATGTTTCATAAACAAATTAAATAAAAATGGACATCGCATTTATTATTGAAAAATTAATTTTAATCTCTGCCATATTAGGTATTAGTTTGGTTATTGCTATGTATACTACCCTTGCAGAAAGAAAATTTGCAGGGTTTTTCCAAGACCGTGTAGGCCCTAACAGAGCCGGACCTTGGGGCTTATTGCAACCACTTGCCGATGGCGTAAAATTATTTACTAAAGAAGAAATTATACCAACGAATGCCAACACCTTTTTATTTGTACTTGGTCCATCACTCAGTATGTTTACTGCTTGTATTACCACTGCGGTAATTCCTTGGGGTCAAGATTTATTTTTATTTGGCAGACAAATTTCTTTGCAAGTAGCAGATATTAATGTTGGCGTATTATATGTTTTTGGCGTTGTTTCATTAGGCGTATATGGCGTAATGATTGGCGGTTGGGCTTCTAACAATAAGTTTTCCTTATTAGCAGCGGTTCGTTCTGCATCTCAAAATATTTCATACGAAATAGCGATGGGCTTATCTATCATTGCTTTATTAATGATGACAGGCACCTTAAGCTTAAGAGAAATTTCGGAGCAACAATCGGGCATGAACTGGAATGTTTTTTATCAGCCATTAGGCTTTTTAATATTCATGATTTGTTCTTTTGCCGAAACTAACAGAACTCCTTTTGATTTACCAGAATGTGAAACCGAATTAGTAGGCGGACACCATACCGAATACTCTTCGATGAAATTAGGCTTTTATTTATTCGCAGAATACATCAACATGTTTGTGTCCTCTGCAATTATGGCTTCATTATATTTCGGAGGTTATAATTACCCATTCATGCACCTCATTAGCAATCCAAATATTGCAGCATTATTAGGCGTTGCAGTCTTTTTCACTAAAATATTATTATTTATATTTTTCTTTATTTGGGTGAGATGGACGGTGCCCCGTTTCCGTTATGATCAACTCATGAAATTAGGATGGAAAGTGTTAATTCCGTTGGCAATTGTAAATATAGCTTTAACAGGAGCAGGCATATTAATTTTTGGAAAATAATATTTTTAATCAAAAGCATTGACAAATATGAATTCGTTAACGAATCGAAAAAAAGTTTTAGAGTCTAAGCAAATGAATTTTTGGGAGCGCATTTACCTTCCAGCAATTATCAATGGCTTAAGTATTACCATGAAACATTTCTTTAAAAAGAGAACCACCATTTATTATCCGGAAGAAAAAAGAACATTCTCCGAAAATTTTAGGGGCTTACATTCTTTAAAAAGAGATGAAAATGGTGCAGAGCGTTGCACCGCATGTGGCCTTTGCGCACTTTCATGCCCAGCAGAAGCCATTACCATGACTGCTGCAGAACGCAAGCCTGGTGAGGAGCATTTATACCGCGAAGAAAAGTACGCTTCGGTTTACGAAATCAATATGTTGCGTTGTATTTTTTGTGGCTTCTGCGAAGAAGCATGTCCTAAAGCGGCTATTTATTTAGATGGTGATATTGCAAAAGCAGGATACATCAGAGACGAGTTTATTTTCGGTAAGGATAAATTAACAGAACCAGTTATTAAATAATTATTCAATAAAATAAAATTCAATGAGTCATTCATTATTTTACTTATTATCGTTCATTACACTATTTTTTGCTTTACTAGTGGTATTCGCAAAAAATCCTATACACAGTGCATTGTATATGGTGATGACATTTTTTGCAATCACTTGTCAGTATTTAATTTTAAACGCACAGTTTTTAGCCATCGTAAACTTTATTGTTTACATGGGGGCTATTATGGTATTGATACTTTTCTCTATCATGTTTTTAAATTTAAACCAAGCTACCGAGCCACAAAAATCTAGCCTTTTAAAATTTGCAGGGGTAATTTCTGCAGGTTTATTAATGCTTACATTGGTGGGCGCCATTGTAAAAACAGGCGGTGGCGATGTGCCTTTTGAATTAATCAAACCAGATATTGGATTGGTTAAAAACTTAGGGAAAGTTTTATTCAACGAATTTTTATTGCCATTCGAAATAGCATCGGTTTTATTATTGTCTGCTATGGTTGGCGCAGTATTATTAGCTAAAAAAGAAATTAACTAATGGGAACAGTAACACAAACAATTCAAGCAGTACCAATTAATCATTATATTTTATTAGCCTCTTTGTTATTTACTATTGGCGTAATGGGCGTATTGGTTAGAAGAAATGCGATTGTCATTTTTATGTCAATCGAATTAATGTTGAATGCAGTAAATATTTTATTGGCTGCTTTTTCTGCATATAGAGGTGATGCAAGCGGTCAGGTATTTGTATTTTTTATTATGGCAGTAGCTGCCGCAGAAGTGGCGGTAGGATTAGCTATCATCGTTATGATATACAGAAACACTAGATCAATCGACATTAATATTTTAAATAAATTAAAAGGATAGGTTCATTCAGCAAATCATATTATGTTAAAATTAGTAGGCTTAATTCCATTATTTCCATTGCTAGGGTTTTTAATCAATGGCATTGCAAATAAGCGTATGCCCAAAGCATGGGTAGGAATAATAGGTAGTGCATCCATTTTCTTTTCGTTCTTGATTAGTTTGGGTATTTTTCTGAGCACACCCAACGGCGAAGTAAACACCTTTGATTTATTTAGCTGGATAAATGTTGCAGGATTGCAAATCCCATTTTCTTTTTTAATCGATCCATTATCGATGATCATGTTGTTGATCATTACTGGCGTTGGATTTTTAATTCATGTATACTCAATTGGCTACATGCACCACGATGAGGGCTTTGCAAGGTATTTTGCATACCTCAATTTATTCGTGTTTTTTATGTTGTTATTGGTATTAGGATCTAACTATGCCATTATGTTTATTGGTTGGGAAGGTGTTGGATTGTGTTCTTATTTATTGATCGGATTTTGGTTTAAAAATACCGCCTATAATAATGCAGCTAAAAAAGCATTCATCATGAATCGCATTGGCGACTTAGGTTTCTTATTAGGTTTGTTTTTAATATATACAACATTTGGTACCATTAACTATAAATCGGTGATGGTACAAGCAGCTGGCTTTACCACAGGCGATGTTACCATTACCGCCATTGCTTTATTATTATTTATTGGTGCAATGGGTAAAAGTGCGCAACTACCTTTGTATACTTGGTTGCCAGATGCAATGGCCGGTCCAACACCGGTTTCGGCATTGATCCATGCAGCAACCATGGTAACTGCAGGTATCTATATGATTGCACGCTCTAGTTTATTATATGTGCTTTCGCCTATTGCTATGCAAACCATCACCATTGTAGGTATGCTTACCGCAATTATTGCAGCCATTATTGCCTTAACCCAAACAGACATTAAAAAAGTGTTGGCTTATTCAACGGTGAGTCAATTGGGTTATATGTTTGTGGCTTTAGGGGTGGGCTCTTTTACAGGCGCCGTTTTTCATTTAATGACCCATGCATTTTTTAAAGCATTATTATTCTTAGGCGCTGGAAGTGTTATACACGCTATGTCTGGTGAGCAAGATATGCGTAACATGGGCGGGTTAAAGAAAAAATTACCGATCACATTTTTAACTATTTTAATTGGCACTTTAGCCATTTCGGGTTTACCTCCATTTGCAGGTTTCTTTTCGAAAGACGAAATATTAGCGGCAACATTTAATTATTCGCCAATGGTATTTTCGGTCATGGCCATTACTTCGGTATTAACTGCTTTCTATATGTTTAGAATGTTGTTCTTAACTTTTTATAGTTCGTTTAGAGGCAGCAGCGAACAGGCAAAACACTTGCACGAAAGCCCTAAAAACATGACTATTCCATTAATGATATTGGCTGTATGTGCTACATTTGCTGGCTTTTTAGGCTTACCAGAAGTTTTTTCCGAACATCATTTATTAAAATCATTTTTAGCGCCAGTATTTATTTTATCTGATGCAAAAATGTTATTGGTTGCTCCCTCGCATGCAGTTGAATACGGCATCATGATCGGATCTTTAATTGCGGTATTAGCGGTAGCATATTATGCATTTATTCGTTACAGCAAAAAAGTTTATTTATTGCCATCACAAGAAGAAGCACTTTCGGTTTGGCAAAAAATATCTTATAACAAATTTTATTTAGACGAAATTTACTTCGCCATAATTACTAATCCAATTAATAAATTGGCAACTTATTTACACCAAATTGTAGATAGAGCTGGTATAGATGGCCTCGTGAATGGCGCAGGCAGATTGGCTTTGGCTGGATCCAAAAGAATTAAAACATTACAAACAGGCTATACCGGATTTTATATTTTTGCCATGGTCCTTGGTATTTTATTCATCATGTTGTTAAACTTTTTTATTTAATATTCGATAAATGATTACGCTACTACTTTTATTATTTCCAGCTTTAGCATCATTGGCTTTGTTAGTATTAAATACTAAAGATGCAAAACGCGCAGCATTACTTTTTTCTATAGTAGAATTGGCGATTGCATTATTTGCATTGCTAAACTTTCAAAAAGATGCAAGCACCCAATTTTTATTAGATACCCCTTGGGTAAGTTCTTTAGGCATTCATTTTAAAATTGGCATAGACGGCATTAGCATGCTCATGGTTATGCTTACCACTGCCTTATTCCCATTGATTATCCTGTCGACCTTTAATAAAACGTACACCGCAGAAAAATCTTTTTATGCATTGATGTTGTTTATGCAAGCGGGATTAATTGGTGTCTTTGTTTCTCTAGATGCATTTTTGTTTTACACCTGTTGGGAAGCAGCATTAATTCCAGTTTATTTTATTGCAGCAATTTGGGGCGGTGCAGATAGAATTCAAACTACCTTAAAGTTTTTTGTGTATACTATTTTAGGTAGCTTACTCATGTTAGCTGCTATCATTTATATTTATTTACAAACACCCGGAACGCATTCTTTCGATATCAATGTGTTCTATCAAACTGTATTAAACAACTCAGCACAAGCTTATTTATTTTGGGCGTTCTTTATAGCATTTGCTATTAAAATGCCCGTTTTCCCATTCCATACATGGCAACCAGATACCTATACAGAAGCGCCAACGCCAGCAACCATGCTACTTTCGGCTATCATGTTAAAGATGGGTATTTATGGTGTTATTAGATGGATGATTCCAATTGTTCCGCAAGGATTTCAAGAGTGGTCGTGGTTAGCCATAACTTTATCGGTTATTGGAATTGTATATGCATCCATCATTGCATTCAATCAAAAAGATTTAAAAAGATTAATTGCTTACTCATCTATTGCCCACGTTGGTTTAATTGCGGCGGGTGTATTTGTGTTTAATGCTCAAGCATTACAAGGTGCTATGATTCAAATGTTGAGTCACGGAGTAAATGTTTTTGCTTTATTTTATATTATTTATTTAATCGAATCGCGTACCGATACCAGACAAATGAATTTATTAGGAGGTATTGTACATTCGGCGCCTAAGCTAGCTATCACCTTCACTATTATCATGATGGGATCTATTGCATTGCCTTTAACCAATGGCTTTGTAGGCGAATTCTTATTACTCATGGGCTTGTACCAATACAGCGCCATTGCCACTACATTTGCTGGCTTAACCATTATTTTAGGTGCAGTGTATATGTTAAGAATGTACCAAAGAGTGATGTTAGGCGAAGCCAACAACTTAACCAATTCTTTTAAAGATATACAAGGAAACGAACAAACTATTTTATATATCGTAGTGCTTTTAGTAGTAGTAATGGGAATTATGCCAAATACTATTTTAAGTATTTCGGATGCAGCCATTCAAAATTTAATCTCGATTGTCAATTCAAAGTTGGTTTGATCAAAAAATTAATTTAAAAATTTTTATAAATGAACAGTATAATTATTATCACCATACTTGCAGTTGTGCTGCTATTTTTGGGTGTTTACAAAAAAGCTTCAGCTCTTTTACCTGTAGCAGTAATAGGGCTTTTAGGCGCCTTGGCTTCGCAAATTTCTACTTGGAATACTAATTTGTATTATTTCAACCAAATGGTTTTGTTTGATAATTTTTCTATTGTTTTTTCGAGCCTTACTATTATTACGACGATACTCATTATTATTTTATCTAAAGGTTATTTCGAAAAAATTAGCAACGATGTTGCAGAGTATTTAGCACTTATTTTATTTGCATTGGTTGGGGTATTGTGCATGGTATCGTTTCAAAATTTAACCATGTTATTTATTGGCATTGAAATTATGTCCATCAGCATGTATGCTTTAGCGGGCATTCGCAAAAAAGATTTGGCATCGAACGAAGCCGCTTTAAAATATTTTTTAATGGGTTCGTTTGCTACTGCATTTTTAATGTTTGGCATTGCTTTGATATATGGTTTTACGGGCACGTTTAATTTAGATCAAATTGCTTCCGCTGTTGGCATGAGTAATGGTGTAATTGCACCACTATTTTATACAGGCATCTTATTTATTTTAGTCGGCATGTTATTTAAAGTTTCTGCTGCACCATTTCATTTTTGGGCACCAGATGTTTACGAAGGCGCGCCTTCGTTAATTACTTTGTTTATGTCTACGGTTGTTAAAACCGCAAGCTTTGCAGCATTCATTCGTTTATTTATTACCTGCTTTGCTTCATTGGCAACTTATTTAACGCCTACTCTTTGGATCATTGCCTTATTAACCATAACCATTGGAAATCTATCAGCGCTTAAACAACATTCGTTCAAGCGTATGTTGGCTTATTCTAGTATCTCGCATGCGGGCTATATGTTGTTAGCTATTTTAGCTATTGGTCCAAATTCTAGTAAAGCTATTTTCTTATACGCCAGTGCTTACTCGATTGCTTCTATTACCGCATTTGCCATTTTTATTAAAGTAAAAGAAATGGTACAGTCTGATAGTTTCGAAGCATTCAACGGTTTAGGTAAAAGAAACCCAGGCATGGCATTGGCATTAACTATTGCGATGTGTTCATTGGCCGGAATACCTTTAACTGCTGGGTTTTTTGGTAAGTTTTATATCTTCACTAATGCCATGGCTCAAAATTATTATGGCTTAGTAATATTGGCAATACTCAATGCGGTTATTGGTGTTTGGTATTATTTTAAAGTAATCATTGCCATGTATATGAAACAAAGCCTAGACAACAGCCCAATAGATGCTAGAGGAAATATGGCATTGGTGTTATTTGTCACAACTATGGCTACTATTATTCTGGGTATTTTCCCTTCAATATTATCATCCTTATTTTAAATTCCTTATTTTTCGGAATAAATACTACTATGGAAAACGTAATTGAATTTGTCAAGACCCTATTACACCCGCAAAGCATCATTCATTACGGGGGCTTGTCACTATTGCTTTTTGTAGTATTTGCAGAAACTGGTTTATTTTTCGGATTCTTTTTACCTGGCGATTCTTTATTATTTGTTGCGGGCTTATTATGTGGCACACCCATTTTTGATGTACACATTATTACGCTTTTAATGAGTGTATCGATTGCAGGAATACTCGGGAATTTTGTAGGCTATTATTTTGGTAAAAAAACAGGGCCAGTTATTTTTAGTAGAGACGATTCTTTTTTCTTTAAGAAAAAGCACGCCATTTATGCTAGGGATTTTTACGAAAAACATGGAGGCTCTGCCATCATCATGGCTAGGTTTATTCCAATTGTAAGAACTTTTGTGCCTATTATGGCAGGGGTAGTTTCTTTAGATTTTAAAAAGTTTGTTTGGTATAATATTATAGGCTGTATTGCTTGGGTATTTTCAATGGTATTAGCTGGATACTTCTTAGGCAGGGCATTTCCAGACATTCAAAAGAAATTAGAATACGTTGTTATCTTGATTATTTTAATCAGCATGATACCTGTTGTTTTAACTTTCCTCAAACAAAAAAGAGCCAACAATCAATCAACTAATTGATTTGATTTAACTATAACTTATGTTATTCGATATTTTTATTACACTTTTATTAGTAGTGCTCAACGGTTTTTTTGTTGCGGCAGAATTTGCCATTGTAAAAGTGCGATACTCTCAAGTAGAGATCAAAGCTAAAACCGGAAATCAAAGTGCAAAAATTGCCAAGCATATTTTACAGAATTTAGACGGCTATTTATCTGCAACACAATTGGGTATTACTTTAGCTTCTTTGGGTTTGGGTTGGATTGGAGAATCGGTTGTAACAGAAGTTATATTAGGTGCACTTTCGCTATTTGGCATTGCTATTTCGCCCGAACTAGCGCATCAAATAGCACTCCCTGTTGCATTTGGAACCATTACCATATTACATATTGTATTTGGAGAACTAGCACCAAAATCAATTGCCATACAAAGACCGGTAACCACCACATTTGCATTAGCTATTCCTTTAAATATTTTCTATTATATTTTTAGACCTTTTATTTGGGTGCTCAATGGTTTTGCTAATGTTATTTTAAAGAAAATTGGTGTCTCTGCAATTCATGGACACGAAGTACATACTTCCGAAGAGTTACAATTATTATTAGATCAAGGGAAAGAAAGTGGTGCATTAGATTCGTCGGAACACGAATTGATTAAAAATGTTTTTGATTTCAACGACCGTACTGTTAAAAAAATTATGGTACCCCGTACAGCTATATTAGCTATCAACATTGACAGTCCTTATGCGGAATTTGTGAGTGCGGTTATCAACGAAGGCTATACTCGTATGCCAGTGTATAAAGGCAACATAGACGAAATCATTGGATTTATACACGTTAAAGATTTATTAATGAAAGAACTTAAAGATCAAACCGTTTCTTTAAGCGATATGATCCGTCCGGTTTATTTTATTCCTGAGTCTAAAAAAATTGCAGATTTACTTTCGGAAATGCGCAAGAAAAAAAATCCACACATTGCCATTGTATTAGATGAGTTTGGTGGAACAGCGGGCTTAGTAACTATGGAAGATATTATCGAAGAATTAGTTGGCGAAATTCAAGACGAGCACGATGAAGAAAAACCAAAAGTAGTTAGCCTAAGCGAAAACGAGTTTATGGTAGACGCACATTCTGCAATCAGCGATGTAAATGAGTTTATCCCCATTCCTTTACCCGAACATGACGAGTACGATTCGGTGGCGGGCTTAATGAATGTTATTTTTGATAAAATCCCTGAAATAGGCGAAGAGATTGAATTTGAAGGCTATCATTTTAGCATTATTCAAAAAAGAAAAAATAATATTGAATCTGTAAAAATGACCCTATTGCCTAAAGCAGACCAATCTGAAAATTAATATTGCCCATGCATTTATTCTATACACCCACAATTAATGCAGATATTTTTACTTTAAATGAAGAAGAAAGTAAACATTGTAATCGTGTATTGCGATTAACAACGGGCGACCTTATTTATTTAGTAGATGGCGTAGGTGGTTTTTTCGAAACTAAAATTATTGATGCACATCCAAAGCGCTGTACGGTGCAAGTTTTACATGTTACACGCGCATACGAAAGGCGCAGCAATTACTTGCATGTAGCCATTGCTCCAACAAAAAATATAGAAAGATTAGAATGGTTTTTAGAAAAAGCAACCGAAATTGGCATCGACGAAATCACCCCAATTTTATGCGATCATTCGGAAAGAAAAGATATTAAAGTAGAACGACTCAATAAAATTATAGAGTCGGCTATGAAGCAAAGCTTAAAAGCGTATCATCCAATATTGCACGAGCTTACGCCCTTCCCGAAATTTATTACACAGCCTTTTGCAGCTGGCATGCTTAAACACATTGCCTATTGCGGCGAATCAACAAAGCAATCTTTTGCTTTACAAATCAAAGAAAATCCTTTGTCTAATCTAATACTCATTGGTCCAGAAGGAGATTTTTCTACTAAAGAAATAATGGCTGCCTCGGCGCAACATTTTCAAATAGTTACTTTAGGAAATGCCAGATTAAGAACAGAAACAGCTGCCATTGCAGCAACCGTGATCGCAAATAATTATTAAATGAAAAAGCAATTCATCTTTATTTTACTTTTAGCGCTCCTGTTTCTTTTTTTTATAAGCAGTAGTTTTATTGCAACTAGCACAGGTTCTTCGGCTATAAAAATTGCCAGGTTAAAATACAATGGCGGTGGCGATTGGTATTCGAGCAGAACGGCTTTAACTAACCTCATCGAATATTGTAATGAAAACTTAAACACCAATATTGCTAAAGAAGAAAGTATAGTAGAACCGGGCGCTTCCGAACTATTTAATTATCCTTATATTTTTGCAACCGGACATGGTAATATTATTTTTAATAACCAAGAAGCAAGCAACCTGCGCAATTATTTAATGGCGGGTGGTTTTATCCATTTTTGTGATAATTACGGCATGGATCCTTTTATTCGCAATGCGATGAAAAAAGTATTTCCAGAGTTAGCATTCGTAGAATTACCATTTAATTATCCAATTTATCATCAAAAGTTTAACTTTACGAATGGCTTACCTAAAATTCACGAACACGATGGCAAACGTGCACAAGGTTTTGGTTTAATTTATCAGGGCAGGTTGGTTTGTTTTTACGATTACGAAAGCGATTTAGGCAACGGCTGGGAAGATTTGGGCACTTACCCTTCGGACACCGAAGAAACGCGCGAGAAGGCATTAAAAATGGGAGCAAATATTATACAATACATATTTACTAAATAGTTTTTTAAGATGATTCATATAACTGCAAATAAGCAATTTACCTTTGAGTTAAACGGAAGCAAAAACGATTTAACCATTACTGGAAACGAATCCAATATTCAATTTGAAAAAATTGCAGACAATCATTTCAGTATATTAATAGGTACAAGTTCTTATAATGCAGAGTTAATTCATTTAGACGCTGCAAGTAAAACGGCTTGCATCAAAGTAAATGGCAACAAATACGATTTAGTATTGAAAGACCAATACGATGATTTATTAAAATCATTAGGCATAGATGTAGGTGCTGCAAAAAAAATAAACGACATCAAGGCGCCTATGCCTGGCTTAGTATTAAAGGTATTAGTAAAAGATGGCGATGTAATTAAAAAAGGAGATAATCTTTTGGTATTAGAAGCGATGAAAATGGAAAATAGCATTAAAGCGCCGGCAGACGCTACCATTAAAGCTATCAAAATTACTCCTGGCGATAAAGTAGAAAAAAATCAGGCAATGATATTATTAGCGTAATACTTGTTCCATAAAATGAACAATAACTTTAGGCATCAATAATATAGTTAATACCACCCCGGCCAAAGCTCCCCCAAAATGCGCATCGTGATTGATGTGATCTGCTGCTTTTTTAGCCGCTACATAACAATAGCTCAAATACAAGCCTGCAAATATATAGGCTGGAATACCTATGGGTATTATAAAAAGATAAATCTTTGTTAAGGGTAAAAATAAGATATAGCTAAAAAGCACAGCCGATATCGCGCCCGAAGCTCCTAAACTATAATAACCCGTATTGTTTTTATATTTTATAATGGTACTGATATCACTTAAAAACAATCCGCCAAAATACACCACTGCAAATTGCCAATGCCCAATTATTCTTTCTAACTCGAATGCAAAAAAGAAGAAAGTAAAACTGTTAAACAATAAATGATTCCAATCAGCATGTGCAAATCCACTGCTCAGCATGCCAAGTAATTTTCTGTTGCGGTGAATACTAAATGGATGTAGCATTAATTTACGCAACAACGTAGGGTTAGCGTAAAATGCATAAATGGAAGTAGCCAAAATAAAAAGGAAAACTACAGTAGCTACTGGGCTTTGCGATATTATTTCCATGCGCCATCTGATTTATTTTCGATGCGATAAATAGGGTAACGCAAATAACTTTTTTCGAAGTAGGGAGAATGCTGGTAAACAAAATCTAATTGCGCCGCGCCATTATTGGCAAACTTACTGTCTGATTTTACTTTTGCTTGCAATAAATTATTTAATGCCGTATCTGTTTTTAATATTTCGGCAGCTAAATCTTCGAACACATAATCGGAGTATCCTTCTTTTTGTCCTAAACAGGCATCAAAAAAATTCCAATTAAAATAAGAGTCGATGGCTTGTGGTTCTAAGGTTTCCATTATAAAACGAACACCTACTTGATCGGTATATACTATAAAATCGTTAGCCGAAATATGGAGCATTTGTTCTTTACTTACAGGCTTGGTATTATAATGCAAATAATGTCCTTCGTATGGCTTATTAAGGGTTTGGTATTGCGATACATAATAACAATTTACCTTCAAATTGTTTAGCTCCTGCCCAATACTTTCTATTTTAACATGATTAGCGCGCAACCTTTCTATTACTTCTTTCCAAGCAAATGGAATGATATAAGCAAAAGGCTTTGCCACAGAATCTGTTGGCTGGTAAGTGTCTAAATATTTTACCAGGGTATTTACAGGTTCTTTTCTGTCGTAGTATAAACGATTTTTACTACTTACCACCGATGGTTTTTGTTTTGCGCGATATCCTTTAAAATCAATCAAACTATTTTTACTAGAATCTACTTTCCAGTTTAATGGAAAATATTTTTTTTGAGCATCTAATGCAATTGCTTTTTCTTTTGCTGCAATTATTTCTGTTTTTAAGCGCGCCGAATTTTCGATGCTTGCTTTTAAAAAATCTGCAGTAGCAGCAGCGCGTTGATCAAACGGTTTTAGCATGTGCGTTTCTACTGTAAAGCCAATGCAATTAAATAAGGTGGTATAACCGCTGGCATATCTAGGGCTCTCGTAAAAGCACGACCAGCCTGCATCTGGGCTATCTGTCCAAGCATTTACATAAGGAATTGGATTCCATTTTTTTTCGTTTAAAGATTTTACCATTGCAGGAAGGAGTTGATCGGTCATCAGTGCAGACAAAGGCTTACTCAGCTTATCTTTTTGAGTAGCAATATAAGTAAGCACGTGTTGGTAATCTGCGCCATTGCTAGTATGCGTATCGATGAAAATATGTGGTTGAACTTTTTGAAAAATTTCGACAAATGCAAAAGCATTTCTAGTATCCATTTTAATAAAATCTCTATTTAAATCTAAGTTTCTTGCGTTAGCTCTAAATCCATAAGCTTCTGGGCCATTTTGATTGGCCCTCGAATTTGAATTTCTATTTAGCGCACCATCAATATTATAAATAGGAATAATATAAATTTCACAATCATTTAAGAGCGCTTCATTTAACCCATTTGGAAAAAGTGTATTTTTTTCACCTAATAATGCAGCAGCCAAATAAACGGAAGCGTCAATGCCTTCCGGCTCTCCAGGATGTATGCCATTATTAATTAAAATTTTAACCTTATTAACCGAAGTGTTATAATTAGTAATTTTTATTAATTGCAAAGGATAGCCTGCATCTGTTAATCCAATGTTTTCTAAAGTAATATTTGCATATTTTTTAGTCAAACTTTGATAGGCTTCTATACAAGAAAAATAAGTATGGGTTTTGTTTCCGATGCTATTTTTTTGCGAAAACAAAAAAGTAGAAAACAAAAAGCAGGCAAAAAATAAAAGGAGTTTCTTAGCCAATGAGATAAATTTTAATAATAAATTCGGAGTACCACTCTTCTATTAAAAGCCCTGTTTTTATCTATTGGTTTACCAATAGCATCTTTATTTGGTTTAATAGGTTTGGTGTCGCCATATCCAGAAGCCTTCAACCTTGCGGGCTCAACGCCTCTATCAATTAAATATTGAATGGTTTGGGAGGCTCTAGAAGTGCTGAGCTCCCAATTGGATTTATAGAAATCGTTTGAAATAGGTACGTCATCTGTATGACCTTCCACATCTATTTTAAAATTTTTAATATCAGAACTAGTAATGGCACTCACTACTCGGTCAACTACACTTTTCCCATTGTCTAATAATTCTGCTTCGCCCGAATTAAACATACCCTTGCTCAGTACATTCATTTTAATACCATCGGCATCTAATTTGATATCCACTAAACTATCCGCTTTTTCTTGCGCCAACACAGAGTCCAGTGTTTCTTTAATTTGCGTTAAACTAGACTTTACTTCTTTTTGATTCAGTTTTTCTTTTACCGAATTATTTACTTCAGACCAAGCGGTTTGGTCTATGGTAGATACAGAAACAATCAATACGAAAAAGGCCAATAAATTGGTAATGGTATCGGCATAGGTAATCAGCCAATTCTCATTTTCTTCTTCGAAATGAATTTTTTTCCTGGCCATTCCGATTACTTCTTATTCTCCGCTTTTAATTGCTTGATAGTGTACGATCGATCTAAATAGGTTTGTAATTTATCCTTAATAAATAGCGGTGATTTATTTTCGGCAATCAGTTGCACGCCTTCTAACATTAACTCTTCGCGAATTTTATTATAGTCGGCACTTAACATAATTTTTTTAGAAACCGGATAAAAGAATAAATGGGTAAAAGTTACACCGTATAAAGTAACCAATAAACCGGTTGCTAAACCTGGTCCAATTTTAGAAGGGTCATCTAAGCTCGAAAGCATATAAACCAATCCAAATAAGGTACCAAACATACCAAAAGCCGGACCCGAGTTGCCCATATTTTTTAATACTTCCGAAACTTTATGGGTGTTCGAATAATTTTCGTCAATACTGGTTTCGCCAATTACCCTTACTTCGTCTATCGAATAATTTGTACTAATCAAAGAAAATAAATAGGAAGTAAAATCGTGTTTTTGTTTGTCTTGAATGGTGCGTAAAAATTCTAATCTATTTGTTTTGTATTCGTTACTCCAAGTAACAATAGATTCGATGTCTTTTTGTAAAACCTTTTGCGTATTAATAGACTGATGAAAAGTTTGTCCCATTTTGGCAAAAGCCGAACGCATCAATTTACTTGGATAAATAATAAAGGCGTTGGTTAACAAACCTCCCATTACAATTAAAAAACTGGGCAAGTCTAAAAATCGGTTGATAAATAAATATGGAAAATATTCTTTTAATGGAATAATGCCAATGATATCGAGGATACCCGTCATCAATAAACCTAAAGAAAAAATTATCCATAAAAACGATAGTATGGAAAACCTCATTTGCGAATATATTTTTGATTAATAACGGGAACTTTAAAGTCTTTGTCTATTAACTTAGCTTGTTCCCAAACTCGTTTAGCTAATTCTACTTCGCCTTTGGTAAAGTATACGCTGCCTTTTAAACCTAAGGCTTCAGATGATTCGCCATAAAACATAGCGCTATCAATATAAGCCAAAGACATATCGTAAGTTTTTTTCGAATAAGCGTCTTGCGCTAAACGGTAAAAACGCAACATTTTATTGGCGTCGATTTTTTTAATGGGTTCTTTGTCTTCTTTAGCTACGACCGCTTTTTTGTCTTTTTTAACAATCGTATCTTCGGGATTCATTAAATTACTTTGTAAATCTTTCCCGTTAAATTCTAAATAAAACTCTTGTTCATTTACATCTAAAGCTAAATCTACAGCAGAGTTTTGGTTTTTGTATTTAATTTTTAAACGCGCTTTTGTGGTATCCACTTTTTGAAAAGGATTAGCTTGTCCAAAAGCCATCCCGCCAAATAAACAAAACGCGACTATAAAACAAAAGGTGTTGGTATAAAATTTCATCCTCATCTTAAATTAAAATTTAAAAGATAAATAAAGCGCGTAATTTAAATTATTTAAAGTAACAGAAGCTGTTTCTCTTTTAAATACCCCAGGATACAAACCATAGGTGGCTTGTGCACCCATACCAAAATTTTTAGTAAGGTTTACATTTAATCCCATACCTGCATTCACATATACTTTATTATAAAAAGTAACGCCACCACTGTATTGATACTCTAACCAATAGCTTGTCGATCTTTGTTTTGGTGCAAAATATTTAGAACCTCTTAAGCCAGCCGATGGAATCAAAGCTGTTCCTAACATAGTGCCAATAGAAGAATTTGTAGTTGCAAATTCAAAATTATAATAATTTAGTCTTGCATATAAACCAAAGAAAGCGCTTTTATCTGGCAAAGTATTTTGATCGTAAACAAATTCCACAAAATTAGAAGTTGACATCGATTTCACTATATATATTCTACTGTCTTCGATGTAATTGTTTATGCCATTAAATGCAACCCCCACATTTAAGTGCCTGCGCGCTTTAAAGGTAGATTCCTTTAATCGGGTATATAATGTTTCGTTCCAAAGCACTTCTCTACTAACGGCATTTACAAATCTAATATTCATCACAAATCCATTCGTGCTGTCAAAAAATAAACTGCAGTCTACTAAACTTTGTACGCCATATTTTTTACAAACTGCATCCAGTGCATCGGGATTTTGTCTATAGGTACTGATATTACTTTGATTGTCAATTTTAATTAAAGAGTCGTTACCATCAATTTTCAAAATCATTTTTTTCTCAAACTCGGGCACCGAAATTACGCTGAAGGCTTTTTTCTTCAATACATCTTCGAGTTGTAAGCGCAATAATTTTTGTGTGATAATAATGGGCTTATCTGATTTTGAAGTAACATCAAACAGCGCAATTCTTCTGGCAGAAAAAGGAATGTCGTTCACCGAGGCACCTACATTAAGCAACAGTTCTTCGTATTCTGTTAAGATGGTTTGCACATCGTATTTTTGCGACCAAGCAAGTTCTGTACTTAATAAAATAAGTAGTATAACTAAGTGTTTAACTAATTTCATGCAGTAAGTTTCCCTTTCAGTTTATCTAGTATTAGTTTTCTAGCTTTTTCAATTTCTTCTAAAGCTAAATCTTTATTATAATCAATTTCTGATTTGATTAATAATTGCTCACGTTTAGGGCGTAGGTTAACAAGTTTTTCGACAATTGATTCGTCGGCATTAATTAAAGCTCGGGCAATAGTTACAGACTCAACTTCTTCTAAAGCACGTTGTAAGAATATATCTTCTTGCTCAAAAATTTCTTCGAATGTAATAAAGCGCTCTTTAATTTTTCTAGCTAAGTCTAAATCGTAACCAGCCAATTCATCGATGTATTTTTTCTGTTCGCCAGTTGGCAAAGTATCTAATAGGCCAGTGATGGTTTTTAAACCATCTAAGCTCACGTATTTCATATCGTTCATAGCCATTGCTTTGGCAGAAAAATAAGAGGCAATTTCTTTATATACCGCTACCGACAAATCGTTGATGCTGCTCATCTTTTGAAGAATGATAGATTGTTTGGTGCTATCAAAATCGCGGATAATCCCCATGCTTCTTTTGGGTGGCAATTGCGCTAAAACAATTGCAGCAAGTTCTTCGCTTTCTTCTTTAATCAAGAACATTACTTGTTGTTCGTTTAATTGATTTAAGAAATGGAAAATATCTCTTTCTTTTGTTTTAGGTTCAGATTGTAAAGTATTAATCTCTTTTTTAAATTCTTCAATTTGTTTTAATTGTTCTTCTGGAACAATAGTAGGCGTATCATCTAAAGATATTTCTACATAATTGTAATTGTCTTTAGATAAATGTGAATTTAAAAAAGGTAATAATTTTGGATTGGTTGCTTTTAAAATATTGACAATTTTTTGTAAGCCTTTGCGTTCGTCTTCTTCTACCCAATGATTAAACAAGTCGGCTACTTTAGCTTTGTTGCTAATAAACTCTTTTGTTACATAAGATCGCATTTCTGCAAGCCTTGCAAATTGCTCTAGGTTTTCTTCTTGATGATTAACCGCTGGATTTTTCTGCGCCGTTTCTAATTGTTCCACTTTGCTGTGTAAAATTTGCAGCGCTTCTTCGGCTTTTGTATTTTTCTTTGGCTTTAATAATAAGTAAAGCAATACAAAGGCAAATACCATTATAATTAATAAAATAGCTAAGTATGGTAGCAATGCAGCAATACTTAAACCCTTGTCGCCTGGAGTTGTTGGCTCTGTTTTGTTATTTTGCGGAAATGTTTGAGGGGGCTGTTGTTGCGGTTGCGGCATCATTTGCGGTGGCATTTGACTTAAAGCGGCAACATTAGCACCTGCCTTTTGCAAATCTTGATAGGCATTTGGCGATGGCGGAAAAACTTGCGACTGAACAATTAATCGGTCGCCATTAGCTGCGTCTAATGGAATGGAATTTCTGATTAATTGATCTATAAAACCTAGTGCATTAGAATCGTAGCAAGTATCCATTACTACCAATACCGTTTTTTGTTTTCCACTTCCAATATTAAATGGTGCGTAAACACCTTGGTCGTTGGTCACTACATTTGAGCCGTCCATTACACCAGGTAAATAGTCGACAGACAGGGTAGTGTCTAAAACAGGCACCACCGAATCCATTACAAATTGTGGCGATTTAAATTTTACATCTACTAAAAAGTTAGTGCCTTTTAAATAGGGTAAAATGGTATTGTAAACCAAGCGTTCTAACTTCTTTGCTTCGGTATAGTTTTCTTTTGAAAAGGGATTTTCTTGCAAAGTACCTATTTGAGCATAAGCGTTGTTGTTAGCGGTATTAAGCAACAAAACGCTTGTTAGTAGTGCAAAAAATAAAATAAAAGTCTTCTTTCTGTTGTACAGCATTAATCTTGGCGTAAGGTCAAAATTTATAATCCTATTCTTTATAATTCAGGCTATTCATGCGCTAAAATAACAAAAAACTATTGTTTTCAACATTTTTGTGTGGAAAAATAACGCCATCGGGCATTAAAACAGGATTTAAAGCTTCCAATTTACAATTATAGCCAAATTAGGATATCAACAAATCTAAAAAACGAGCTTGTTGCTAGGCTGTAAAAATCCCTATATTGGCAGTCTAAATTATCATTATGAAAAAACCAGCCAATTACTTATTAGTATCCTTAGGCTTAGTGATGGCCATATCGGCTTGCAAATCAAACCTGGGAGGAGAAAAAATTATAGCCATTGATGTGGCCAATATCGATACATCGGTTCGTCCGCAAGACGATTTTTATACTTACGCAAATGGTTTGTGGTTAAAAAACAACCCCATTCCGAGTACCGAAACGCGTTGGGGTGCCTTTAGTATATTACAAGATCAAACCAATAAAAAATTAAAAGTTTTATTAGATGAGTCGGCTGCAAATACTGCTGCAGCAAAAGGAAGTAACGAACAAAAAGTGGGCGATTTTTATGCAAGTGGCATGGATTCATTGGCCATCGAAAAAGCAGGATTAAGTCCATTGAAAAATGACTTGACCGCTATTCAAGCTATTCAAAACACCAACGATTTATTAAACGAAATTGCCGTCTTACAGAAAAAAGGAGTAAGCGCATTATACAGTTTTTATGTTTACCAAGACATGAAAATTAGTTCGGCTTATATTCCTTATGCAGATCAAGGTGGATTGAGTTTACCCGATAGAGATTACTATACTCAAACAGATGCGCGTTCGGAAGAAATCAGAAAACAATACCGTATTCATTTAGTAAAAATGTTTAGTATGATGGGCGATGACCAAGCAAGCGCAACAGCAAATGCAGCCACTGTTATTCGCCTAGAAACCCAATTGGCAGAGGCTTCTATGACGCGAGTAGA
Organism: uncultured bacterium; assembly: GCA_903828245.1. Lineage (GTDB taxonomy): Bacteria > Bacteroidota > Bacteroidia > Sphingobacteriales > Sphingobacteriaceae > CAIKLP01. The sequence continues at coordinate 68,507 of CAIKLP010000081.1, forward strand.
AATGCGCGACCCATACGCTACTTATAATAAAATGAGCGTAGCAGATGCCAATAAAATTACCAAAAATATTAATTGGAATACCGTTATTACCAAAGCAGGTTTAACAAATGTAAACGAAATGATTGTGAGCCAACCCAAGTTTTTTACCACGCTAGACAATATGTTGGGCGCAGAAAAAATAGATGCTTGGAAAACTTATTTAAGATGGCATTTGGTAAGCGGATATGCCGGAAATTTAAATCAAGCTTTTGTTACAGAAAGTTTTGCATTTAATGGAACAGTTATGAATGGTGCTAAAGAAATGCGCCCAAGATGGAAGCGAGTATTAGGTGATATTAACGGTGGCATAGGCGAAGCATTAGGCGAAGTTTATGTGAAAAGATATTTTCCAGAAGAAGCTAAAAAAAGATGTTTAGAAATGGTAAATAACATGCAAATTGTTTACCGCGAGCGCATCGAAAAATTAGATTGGATGGGCGATTCGACTAAGCAACAAGCCATCGAAAAATTAGCTGTTTTTATTAAGAAAATTGGTTACCCAGATAAATTCAAAGATTACAGCAAATTAACCATTAGTAGGGCATCTTATGTGCAAAACATTATGGCTGCTAACGAATTTGCCTTTGCAGAAATGATCAATAAATATGGTAAGCCAGTAGATAAAACAGAATGGGCAATGACACCGCATACCATTAATGCATATTATAATCCAAATATCAACGAGATTGTATTTCCGGCAGGAATTTTACAATTCCCATTCTTTGATCCAAGCGTAGACGATGCTATTAATTATGGTGGTATAGGTGCCGTAATTGGACACGAAATGACTCATGGTTTCGACGACCAAGGTTGCCAATTTGATAAAGAAGGAAATTTAAAAAATTGGTGGACCGAACAAGACAACAATAAGTTTAAAGCAAAAACAAGGATGTTAGTAGATCAATATTCGGCCTATACGGTATTAGATAATGTACATGTAAATGGCGAATTAACATTAGGTGAAAACATTGCAGATGTAGGTGGCATCAACATTGCATACGATGCATTTAAAAGAACAGCACAAGGAAAATCATCAGAAAAAATTGATGGCTTTACCGCAGACCAAAGATTCTTTTTAAGTTGGGCACAAGTTTGGAGACAAAACATTACCGACGAAAATTTAAACCAAAGAATTGTAACAGATCCGCATTCGCCAGGTAAGTATAGAACCAATGGTCCTTTAACTAATATGCCAGAATTTTATGAAGCATTTGGTATTAAACAAGGCGATAAAATGTTTAGACCAGCAAGCGATCGCGTAAAGGTTTGGTAATAAAATAATTTTAAAATTTAAAAGCGCGCTAAAATTTAGCGTGCTTTTTTTATGCAATTATTATTTCGAATCAGCTATAATACTATTGCAAAACTGCTAGCAAAGCAAATATGCGTGGCGCTGTAATTCAGTTGTTCGGCACAATGGTAGCAAATGGAATTTTTAATTACGCTATAAATTAATAAATTTAATTGCAACACAATTGTGAACTAAGCAATATAAATGAGTTTTAAAAAACGAATAGCAAGATTATTTAGTAGTAAAAATACTATAAAAGAAAGCATGCAGTTTTTTAAACTAGGCGATCATGTTTCTTATTAAATAAATGCTCCAGATGCCGTAGGTAATAAAATTAATAAAATAAAATTTTATTTTGTAGATGAAACAGGTCTAATGGTGTATCGCGAAAACATTCCTTCTTTATTAAATGTGAGTTTTATAACTTATAATCAACAAACCTGTTTGTTTGCCTTTGCAGTTTCGGAAAACGATATACTCTTTACTATTGCTATTTCAGTAAATGGCATACCTTATCAATCACATAAATTTTCGGAAGAAATTATTACGCTTATTTAATCGGCTAATACCAATTCGTATAAATGATGGATAAGACCGTCTACCAATCCAATCTTGGGCACGTTGATGTCTTCTATGTTTGCCCACTTCATTATATTATAATAGATCAACAATGCAGGTACAATTACATCTGCGCGGTCTTTCTTTAATATGTATAAGTCCATACGCTCTTCGATAGATAAAGGCGATAACTCGTTATAAATTTGTTTAATTTCTTTATAGTTTAATTTCGAATCGTTTCGCTGAATAGATAGAATTTTATTGATATTACCACCAGATCCAATGGCTTCTATACCCGGATAATTTTTAGCAATTTCTTTTAAATCTATTTTTAATTTTTGCCAAACATCATCGTTAACCATGTCCGTTAAAATTCTAACCGTACCAATATTGTACGATTTTTGGAATTTAACTTTTGAATTATGATAAAGGGTGATTTCGGTACTTCCACCACCCACATCAATGTATAAATAACTGGTACTGTCGTTTAACAATTCGGCAATATGGTTTTCGTAAATTATTTCGGCCTCTAATTGACCCGAAATTATTTCGATTTCTATGTCGGTTTCTTGTTTAATTTCGTTGATGATTTCTTGACCATTGCTTGCATCGCGCATGGCACTGGTAGCGCAAGCCATGTAATGGTCTACATCATAGACTTTCATTAATTGATCAAATGTTTTAACGGTATTGTTCAGCATTTTCTTTTTCTTAGCGCCAACAATGCCTTTTGTAAAAACATCAAAGCCTAATCTCAAAGGAATTCTTAACAAGTTTAGCTTTTCAAAATGCACCTCTGTGCCATTTTTTATCACTTCACAAACTAAAATTCGAGCCGCGTTACTCCCTATATCTATTGCTGCAAGTATCAATGTTAATATTTTTTATTGATTAAAAACTGATAAGTTTCTTCTTGAGACCTTACCGTTTTTCTACCCACTAAAGGTACATGTTTATTTAATAACTCTGCATCTAAAATGCGGGCCTTTTGATTATCTTTTAATTGAATATTGATAATGTCAATAAGCTCTTGCTTTAATTTTTTATCATAAATTGGTGTAGCCACTTCAATTCTATGATCTAAATTTCTAACCATCCAATCGGCACTCGAAAGAAATACCTTTTCGTTTCCGTTATTTTGAAAAATCATCACCCTAGCATGCTCTAAATATTGGTCCACAATACTAATGGCATTGAGCTGCGCGTTTGCTTTTTTAAGGGTAAAAATACCTCTGATAATTAAATGCACTTCTACGCCTTGCTTGCTTGCTTTATAAAGGTTTTCTAATAAAGTTAAATCACTCAAAGAATTTAACTTAATGATAATTTTTGCTGGCTTTCCTTTTTTTGCAAACTTAATTTCATTTTCAATTAATTCTATAAGCGAAGCGCGCATGTTAATAGGAGAAACCAGTAAGCGTTTCATTTTCGCAATTGGCTTATCGCCCATTTGCCAATGGAGCAAGTAGTCAAAAATTTTGCTCACTTCATTCATCAATAAACGGTTCGAAGTTAACAAACAATGATCGGCATAAATCTTAGCTGTTTTTTCGTTCAAATTACCCGTACTAATAAAACCATATTTAATGGTTTTATTATTTACTTTTTTCTGAATGATACAAACTTTTGCATGCACTTTTTTATTTGGCACACCCACTAAAACCACTACGCCTTCTTCTTCCATAATCGCCTTCCACTTTAAGTTTGCTTCTTCGTCGAACCTGGCTTTTAATTCTAAAAATACAATTACTTGTTTACCATTGCGGGCCGCATTAATTAAGGCATTGATCACTTTAGAATTAGCAGCTAAGCGGTAAGCGGTTATTTTAATGCTATACACATCATCGTCCATGGCCGCTTCGCGCAGCATATCAATAACTGGGTCGTACGAATGATAAGGAAAATGCAACAATACATCTTGCTTTAAAATCATATCGGCCACCTGCACTCTTTTTTTAATGAGCGGATGCTGAAAAGGCTTTGGCCGAGCAACCGTTTGTGGAATTACATTTGGGAAATCCATAAAATGTCTAAAATTATGGATATGCCCACCCGGTATGATGCTACTTCTGCGCGTAAGTTTTAATTTTCTAATTAAAAAATCGAGCAGTTCGGCATTCATGCCTTTTTCGTAAACGAATCTTACGGGCTTGCCTTTTCTTCTATTTTTTATTCCTTTCGAAATTTTTTCAATAAAATTAATACCCACCTCTTGGTCCAAATCTAATTCGGCATCTTTGGTAATTTTAAATACATGCGCTTCGAATTGATTGAATTTAAAATGCGAAAAGATGATAGGCAAATTAAATTCAATTAAATCTTCTAATAAAATAATATTAGTGAAGCCCGGCTTAGAAGGCAATATTACAAAGCGTCCTACCGATTTGCTCGGAATTTCTATTAAGGAAAACTTTTGTTGATAAGCACTGTTACGATTTTTCATCGCAATGGCTAAGTATAAACTTTTGTCTCTAAGATAAGGTAGCTCTGGTAAGTTCTCAATCATTAAAGGAATGATATAAGGTCTGACTACATCTTCGAAATATTGTTTAACAAATTCTTTTTGTTCGGCATTTAATTTTTTATCATTAATTAAAATGATTTTATTTTGAACAAGCTCTTTGTTTATTTTAGTCCAAATTCTACTAAACTCACCTTGTTGTTTAAGTACAATTCTTTGAATCTCGTCCAATACAATTTGTGGATCATCTATGTAGTCGAGGTTTAATAAGTTTTTCTTATCGGTAAACTCGACCATTCTTTTAAGGGTGGCTACGCGTACCCTAAAAAACTCATCTAAATTGTTGGAAAAAATCCCTAGAAAACGAATGCGATCTGCAAGTGCTGTTTTGGGATCGTCTGCCTCTTGCAAAACCCTGGCATTAAAACTCAACCAGCTAATGTCTCTTGCAATAAATTTAGGTTTCATGATTTTTAAAATTTTAACAAAAATACGCCATTTAAATGTCTAAGGGCAAAATAGAAATAAACATAACATTGTGCTAACAATAAATGCTTAAAAAATTAACAATGAAAATGCAAGCCCGCCTTTTAAGCAGAAACAAACATATTTTTGTATTTTTGTAGCCTTGGCGCCGTAGTTCAACGGATAGAATAGATGTTTCCTAAACATTTGATACCAGTTCGATTCTGGTCGGAGCCACTTCTTTAAAAATCAATTACTTACCTTTTATTTTCTTGGAGTTTTTGTTGGAGTATTGCAGTCAACATTGCAGTAGTTTGCAGTGGATTGTGTTTTGGTCGGGAACTTGGGTGTATTTGGAGGTAGGTGGCAGATGTGGATAGTATGTGAGATTTGAAATGTTTTGGGTTTATTGTAAATTGAATCTTGTAAAAGTGGAAACTTGACATGCAATACTCAAGGATAAGCCAGACTATTTAAAATTTCATATCAATTATATGTTTCTTAACTTTTAAATTAAAAAGTAAATGAATTATAGGATATTAATTACCATATTTTCTTTTTACATCTTCTTTAGTTGTAATTCTTCCAAAAAGAATGAAATTTCAATATTGAAAACTAAGAGCTTTGTCACAGATTTCAATAGTTTATATTACACTCAAGTAGTCAAACAAAATAATGGTTTGAGTAAAATATACTATTTAGATATAATTCATAATAAAATATATAGTTATAAATCTACGGACTTTAAAATTGTTGATTCTATTAATTTATCCAATTATAAACAATTATATAATGTTAAAGGATTAGTTGGAAGATTCTATGTTGTTGATTCAAATAATTTTTATTTATTAAGTAGTAATTTAAAGCAGGTATACCATATTAGGGAAGGTGTTTTAAATGTTATTGATTTCCCAAACAAGATAAAAGAAACGCTATTTATTGGAAGTAAATGGTTTCATGTTATAGATAATAAGTTATATCTTAATGGATACATTAATACACTTTCTAATTCTAATAAACTCAACAAACAAGAATTAATTGCAACTTTAAATAGCAAAGATGAAATAATTGAACTCTATAATAGTACTCCGAGTTTCCCAGATATTTATTTAGATGGTAATAATTATAATGATTTAAGTACTAATTATATTTCAAAATGTGTTAATGGTAGAAATGAATCTATATATTCATTTCCAATAGAACACAATTTATTTATTTACGAAAACAATAGGTTTGTTAAAAAAACGGATGCCAAATCTAAATTTTTGAATGAATTTATCACTACTCCCGACAATCTTCTATTAGACATACAACATACTATGAAATTATATATTACAGCTCCTTATTATAGAGAAGTAATTTACGATAGGTATAGGAATCTATATTATAGAGTTGCTGATATAGAAAATGACAAAATTAAAGATAATGGAAAACAGCAATTGTTTAGTGATAAAAATTGGGGGTTAATTATACTGAATGATAAATTTAATATAATTAATGAAATTCAGTTCAGTAATAAAACTAATTTAGCAGGTATATTACCTGTAAAAGAAGGGTTATTAATTATTAATAGTACAAGAAAAGATAAACTAGTATTAGATTTATATGAGGTTAAATAAAATCATTTTTTTTGGTACATTTCTTATGTATATTTTAGGGTGTACTAATAAAAGTAATAAAAAAAGTATTATTAAGAACAATCAATTAACTGATTCAGTATACAATGATAATCTAAATGCGAATGAGTATTTAAAGAAATTAAGCGTAATTTATCAATATTCAGATACTATAATCATCTTACCTACTATTGGATGTGGTGGTTGTTATGAAAATACTCTTAAATGGTTAAGTGTTTCTAAGAATAGGTCTAAAAATTATACCGTAATTATAGATAGTAATCAGCCCAATAATTTTGTCAAATATCCCTTTTACAATAATATTATTTTTGATAAAAAAAATCTTATGAGTAATTATAGATTTGGTATCGGATACCCTCATATGTTGATTGTTAATTCATCTAGTATCTCTATAATTCCATATAGCATTTATGATTCTAATGTATTTGATTTAAAGTAGTTATAGAGAGACTAATTTGCAATAGATGTTTCCTAAAGATTTGATACCAGTTCGATTCTGGTCGGAGCCAATCTTTAAAAATCAATTATTTACCTTTTATTTTCTTGAACTTTTTCTTGGGGTATTGTAGTAAACCTTGCAACACATTCCAATTGATTGTATTTTTTTTTGCGACAACTTGGGACTATTTGGAGCTAGGTGGCAGATGTGGGATGTAGTTTATGGGTGAATTTTTGTAGATTGGAATTATAACTTAATAAAGTATTTAACTTTAATATCAAGAAAATGGGACTATTTGACTTTTTAAAGAAGCAGGAGCTTGAAGCAATAAAACAACTCAACTCACAATTAGAAAGGTATAAACTTATATCTGATATTGAATTAGAGGCAGAACGACTCAAAAAGGATTTAGAACAAACAGTAAGTTCAAAAATCATTGAAATAAAAAATGTTGAAACTGAATTTAATAGTTTAAACTCAAATTATCAGACTGCCTTAGAAACGTATAAAAATCTCCGTAAAGAAGTAAGCGTTTTTGAAAGTAAATTAGATTTGATAGAATTTGGCATTTATGAACCTGTTTATGATTTTGAAAGGTCAGACGACTATCGAGCAGAACAAAACAAAATCATTCAACTTCAAAAGCAAATGATAAGTTCTGAAAGAGCTGCTATTTGCAGAACGAATTGGACAATAAACGGCAATGAAGCAAAAGGCAAAGCAAACACAAAGCGTTATATCAAATTAACTTTACGGGCATTTAATGGTGAATGCGAGTCACTAATCGCTAAAGTAAAGTGGAACAACGTAAATCAAATGAAAGAACGAATTAAAAAATCATTTGAAAGTATAAATAAAATCGGAGAAAGTCAGACTGTAACTATTCAAAAAGAATATCTTGAATTGAAAATCAAAGAACTTACTCTTGAATATGAATACCAATCAAAAAGACAAAAAGAGAAGGAAGAAATGAGGGCTATTCAAGATGAGATTAGAGAAGAAGAAAAGGCTAAAAGAGAATTTGAACAAGCTCAAAAAGAAGCAGAGAAGGAAGAATTGACATACCAAAAAGCATTAGAAAAGGCTAGAAAAGAGTACGAAGAATCAACAGGTGAAAAGCACGAAAAACTGCTAGCTCAAATTAAAAAATTAGAAATAGAATTAAAGGAAGCACAAGAGAAAAAAGAAAGAGCATTGTCAATGGCTCAACAAACAAAAAGAGGCCACGTTTATGTAATATCTAATATAGGTTCATTCGGAGAAAACGTCTATAAAATTGGTATGACAAGAAGATTAGAGCCAATTGATAGGGTTAAAGAATTAGGCGACGCTTCAGTTCCGTTTCAGTTTGACATTCACGCTATGATATATTCTGATGAGGCTCGAACATTAGAAAGCGAACTTCATAAAGCGTTTGTTAACAAAAAAGTAAATATGCTAAATTATCGTAAGGAGTTTTTTAATGTAACAATTGACGAAATAGAAAATAAAATAAAAGAAATCGGACTTGACGCAGAGTTTTCAAGACTACCCGAAGCAATGGAATATAGAGAAACTAAAGCAATATTAGAAAAACTCAATACACAAGTAACACCAAAAACTATTGATGAAATTATTGCAGAAGAATTTCCTAATAGTCTAAAATCAATCTAAAATCAAAAAACAATTTATATGGGATTATTTTCAGCATTACTTGGAAACGCAGGTGCAGTAAGCCAAGACGAATTAGCAACAAAGTTTGGTCAACTTCTTACTGACGGAGAAGAAATAGAATTAGGCTTCAAACTTATACGAGATACTTTTATTTTTACAAATAAGAGGTTAATATTAGTTGATGTTCAAGGGCTCACTGGCAGTAAAACTGAATACAAATCTATAACATACAGTAGCATTTCAAGGTTTAGTATTGAGACAGCTGGCACATTTGATTTGGATGCTGAATTGAAGATATGGATATCTAGTGAAATACATCCTAGTATAAAAAAACAATTTAATAAATCAGTAAATGTATATGATGTTCAAAGAGTATTAGCACATCACGTTTTAAAATAAATCTAATATGTCATTAATCAATTGCCCTGAGTGTAATATTGAGGTTTCAGATACAGCATCATCTTGTATAAATTGTGGGTATTCAATTAAGCCTGCAAACAAATCAAACACTTTTCAAACGATATCATTAGTATCGGTTCTGATATGCTTATTCAATCCTGTTTTTCTAATCAATTTTACCTTACACATTATCATTATTGTAACCTCATTAGTTTCATTAATTAAAAACGAAAGATGGCGTTGGCTGTCAGTATTTATTTTGTTTTATGGAGCGATAATGCTTTCTCTGTCTATAATAGCAGCAAATTCACAATAGTATTTACTGACAATGTGATTCACCCAATAGGACTCCATATGCGTTATCTCTATTAGGGTCATTTGTAGAATTAACTTTTGTCACTTTCACCCAGTTTATATTTGAACCATTTTCTTTAAGTATTTGGCATAAATATTCTGCATAACCATCTCTTCTAGTCCCATCGTCAGCAACACTTACATATAAAACATTAGCTTCAGTAATAATTGCTTCTTTGACCTTCTTTTCTTTTCGGATTTCAATTAATGCCTTTTCATTATTTGTGTTTGTGTTAGTGGAAGATGAGTTCGCATTGTTATCGTTGTTAGAGTTGCTATTCATAAAATAAACCAACCCAATTAACACAATTACCCAAAAGAATATTTTTCTATTTCCCATATTGATTATTCATTTATTTCAAAAGTTAAGTTACGTATAATTTCAATCCCCCAAGTTTCACTTTCAACAAAAGTGAAACATAAGGCATAAGGTGTGGCTTTTTTTCTTTTAATGCACCTTGCAGTTGACCTTGCAGTTCGACTATATTTTACCATAAAAACCAAAACCAAAAACCTTTTTTGTAAATCGTATAACACTACTAATCAGTAATTTACAAAATAAAAAAAAGACATTCATTAAATAGATGTTTCCTAAACATTTGATACCTTTCGATTCTGGTCGGAGCCACTTCTTTAAAAATCAATTACTTACCTTTTATTTTCTTGGAGTTTTTGTTGCAGTATTGCAGTAAACCTTGCAGTTTTTGCTTTTGTGGTGGTTTTGGTCGGGAACTTGGGTGTATTTGGAGGTAGGTGGCAGATGTGGGATGGGTGGTGGAAAAGGCATTTATAAAAACGGAGCTTTATTATATTATTTAAAAATTTCTTGATATAAAAGATATATTTTATTTATTTGTAAGGGGTGTTCTCTTAACTCCGTTTATAAATTGAAAAAGATTATACAAGAACAGAGATGTTATGTGCAACCCTATTTGACAAGACTACCCCCGATTAATCCTTTGACAATTTTAACGGTCTTACATTAATTCTTGACCCAATGAAAAAAATATTACTTCTAACAATTATCGCGTTAACAAGTTTATTCCAAGCGACAAAAGCACAAACCCTTTACTTCCCTCCACTAAGTACTACGGCTACTTGGGATACCATTTCTCCTGCTTCTTTAGGTTGGTGCACAAATGAAATTGATGCTTTATATGATTATTTGCAGCAACAAGACACTAAAGGTTTTATTGTATTAAAAGACGGCAAAATAGTTTTAGAAAAATACTTTGGAACTTTTACGAAAGATAGTTTATGGTATTGGGCATCCGCGGGTAAGACAATTACTTCCTTTTTAGTAGGCAAAGCACAGGAAGAAAATTATATATCAATTACAGACACTTCATCAACATACTTAGGTAAAGGCTGGACGAATTGCACGATAACCCAAGAAAACAAAATCAAAATCAGAAATCAATTAACAATGACTTCGGGCCTTGACGATGGTGTGCCAGACAATCATTGCATCATTGACACTTGTTTAAACTATTTAGCTGACGAAGGAACTCGTTGGGCTTATCACAATGCTCCATACACACTTTTAGAAAGCGTATTAACAACTGCAACTGGCACAGCCATTAATACTTACACACAATCAGAACTAAAAAGAAAAACTGGCATGACTGGGGCTTGGGCTTATGTTGATTACGACAATGTATTCTTTAGCAAAGTTCGAAGTATGGCTCGTTTCGGTTTATTAATGCAAAATAACTGCATCTGGAATAACGACACTTTACTTTACGACACCAGCTATGTTCATCAAATGACAAACACTTCCCAAAGTCTTAATCTATCTTATGGCTATTTATGGTGGCTGAATGGAAAATCTTCCTATATGCTTCCAACCTCTCAGATAGTTTTTCCAGGTTCTTATGCTCCTGCTGCCCCGAGCGATATGTTTGCGGGTCTTGGAAAAAACGGACAGATTGTAAGTATTTCAAAAAGATTAGGATTAGTCGTTGTTAGAATGGGTAATCAGGCAACAAGCGGCGAAGTTCCAACACAATTATGTAATACTATTTGGGAAAAACTTAATTCCGTAATGTGCAACTTAACATCAATTAATGAAACTTTACCGAATACAACAACAGTTTCCATTTTTCCAAATCCAGCAAATTCCGAAATAAATATTGAAGGGGTAAATAAAAACGAAAACAACACGATTCAAATTTTTGATGTACAAGGAAAATTAGTCATCACAAAAATCATTACCGAAAAAGGAACGATAGATTTATCGGAACTGAATAAAGGTGTTTATGTGATTAAGATTGGAGAGCTTGCGCAAAGGATTGTGAAGATGTAATTCAAACAGCTATAGTTAGTAAAAAGCCACAAACTCAAAAGGTGTGGCTTTTTACTTTAAATGCACCTTGCAGTTGACATTGCAGTAAGACCGCATTTCACCTCAAAAACCAAAAATAAAAACCTTGCTTAAGTTGAAATTACGAAGGTTTTTGCGAATAACTTAGGTGCATTTGGAGCTAGGTAGCAAATGTGGGATAGTACAGAAGCGTATAAAAACGTAGATTTATTATTAAAATAAATTATATGAAACACTTATCTAAAGGCATATACAATAAGGCCTCATTACTATTTTTATTGTTGATTTTTATGTTCAAATTTTCATCTGCACAGGATAAAATAAAAACCAAAGAAGGCACAAACCTGAATGTGAAAATAATTTACGTGGACAAAGACTACATTTATTTTTATCAACAAACTACAGACCCTCAAAAAAAAGTCAGGAAAATATCAAAAAAAATAGTGTCTGAATTTCAGTACCTATCAATTGAAGATGGTAAAAACTTACAGGTAATTAAAGAAGATTCATTGTTGTTTGTTAGCTACCTAAATTCGCAAAACGGAGAACCGTTTCGAGGTACAATAAATTATAGCGGACTAGAAAAATCTAAGGACACGACAAATAGTAACTCTTCCGTAATAGTCGGCGGCAGCAACCAATCACAACAAAAGGTCGACTTAAAGCTACCGTATGTAAACCAGAAGTTTAGAAATGCTGGTAAGCATATGCTAATTGCTAATGGTTTAATTGTTGCTTCAGGAATTCTTGCATATACATCTACAAAAATAACATTACCAAATAATCCTACACGAGATGATATTAAAAGAGTTGCTGATTTACAATCAACATTACAAAGATTATCTATCGTGAGCGGCATTGCATCTTTTGGATTTACAGTTAGTGCAGGAATAAACATTTATAATGGCTCCATTTATTTGAAATAAAAAAAATTAGCTATTTGTTCGTATTGGATGCTTTTAGTGGCATGTAGCAGATCGGGTATTGTGCTAACAAACACTTAAAGGTAGCTTCATTATTTATATGCTATTATTAATTAAATGGTACAATTAGTTAGTAGATGTTGCAGACCAAGTTTACAGATACTGTATAATAGCCTAGAATTTCAAAATGGCTTGTTTTAGCGCATAATAATAGGGTTTAAACATTTAGTTATATATAAAATTTAGAGGAGACCAGAGACCTTTTGAAAAAAACGGAGATTGACCATTAAAAAAAACAAAAATGAAAAAAATAATCATTTTGGTAGGCGTAATATCATTAGGCATTAGTACTATCGCTCAAGCACAAGACAAAAAAGTAACAGTAAAGAATCTTAGAAGTTCTTTACATACCATGGTTATTGAATCTGACAACTTTCCTAGAAAAGAAGTTGTATTAAAAGCGTTTAATGATGCACCTTTTCCGGATAAATATAATGAACATACAATTGGTGAAAAATCTTTCAATCCAGTTAAATATACATTATCTGCCGAAGAGAAAGCAATAATATATAAGTCTTCTGAAGCTGCAAACAATGCAGCAATTGCAGCGGGAGTAAAAATTGATTCAGTAGCAAACGAATTGCCTTACAGAATCCAAAAATATTTATCAAAGGAAAAAATAGCAAATAAACTTGTAGCAAAATGGTTTAATAGACAAGCAGATGGCAGCTTAGATTGGAATTTAGTTGCAGAAAGAGGAATAATGAATGCTTCGGATATTGAAACAAAGAACGCAAAATCTTCTTCTGAAGGACAGGCCTTGCTAAAAAACATCGGCTTAGAACTTATTGGAAATACCTTTGTAGTAGTCAATAAATTTAATTTTTTTGCAAATGAGCCAGCAGCCGCCGCTATTAGAGATTTAGGTAAAGCAAAGCTAGCAAAAGAGATGGCAGGTCAACCACAGTTTGTTATTGACAAACTAAATTCAGGAATAGATGCTGCATACGAAAAAGGAAAAGAAGGCTACTCAATTTTTGCAACCTCCTACTTATATAAATTGGTTTGGAATGACTCGATAGCTACTATATTTTATTCCGATTTGTATATGGAAAAAGATAAAATAGATGCTAAAAAGAAAAATGCTTTTGACAATTCAGATTTATTTAAGCTTGAATTTGTTGGAGATGAAACAGCAGTGGGCTTAATAACCTTTTCGTTAAATGAAAAAAGAACAGAAGAGCAAATCGTTTCGCTTTCAACAAAAAGAATTATAGATAAAGTGTATGCTAAACTTCAGAAAAAATATGATGTATTTAAGACACTGACTGAACTATTAACAGGCAATCCTATTACGGCAAAAATTGGCACAAAAGAAGGCTTGGTTGGTGGAGAAAAGTTCGATGTTCTTGAAAAAAGCGAAGACCCAAAAACAGGGCTTCCTATATATAAGAGTATTGGAACCATCAAAGTAGATAAAAATTTAATTTGGGACAATTCATATAATGATGAAGTAACGACAGTTACAAACCCAGCTGCCGAAGGACAAACAACAAATCCTAAAATTGAAGCGACTACATTTAGTGGGGGCAAGAAATACTACCCTGGAATTTTAATAAAGCAATTAAAATAATTAAAGCAATTATCAAAACTGTGTAACACACAGTTTTGATAATTTTTTATTAACGCATTAAATAATACAAAAATGAAAAATACCCTATTTAAAAAAAGCCTTTTATGCTCATTAATACTTTTTTTTACACTAATAGCAAATGCTCAATCAAAAAAGAAAGCGAATAAAGATACAGAAGCTTGGCGTTACGAAATTGAAGTAGTGCAAACTGGCACAGAAGGCACTTATTTAATTAAGGTATGGTCTTATTCTTCTAAACCTGAAATAGCTATAGAGCAATCTAAAAAGAATGCTGTTCATGGAATTATATTTAAAGGATTAACGGGAACTTCTACTATATCTGGCCAACCAGCTTTAACAAGTAATGCTAATTTAGAAAATGAGAAGACTGACTTTTTTAAACCATTTTTTGCAGATGGTGGTAAGTATATGAAATTTGTTTCTAATTCAAATGATGGTGCTATTGCTGCTGGTGATATAATGAGAATAGGAAAAGAGTTCAAGATAGGCGTAGTTGTTTCTGTAAATGTGACGGCGTTAAGAAAAGAATTAGAGTCCGCCGATATTATTAAGACCTTAGGAGAACAAGCTGTTAACAAACCATCAATCATGATATTTCCTGATGATAACTGGATGAGTGCAAACGGATTTTCAAAAGAAATAGATAATCAAGGTGTAAAAACTTTAGTCAACGATTATGCTAGTGCTCTATTAAATGTGGAACTCGGTCAAGTAATTACTAAGATTCAGAAAATGATGTTAGATAGAGGCTATCCATTAGAAAATTTATCCCAAACACTTAAAGCTATACAAGATGCGGATGCAATCAAAAGTATGGAAACGAGCGAAGAAGGCAATAGCGTGCAGGTAAGTCTCAAAGATAAATTATTAAATTCTGCAAGACCAGACTTGATTTTATATGTTTCTTGGACATTAAACACATTAGGTCCTAAAAAATCAGTTTATTTTTCAATGACAGCTATGGATGCTGGTACAAATAAACCTGCAGGTTCTGCTTCCGGAACTGGCAACGAATTAATCGGAGCATCATTAGGTGTTATGCTGGAAACTGCTGTTTTATCTCATATTGATAATTTTAATGATCAATTAATGAACACTTATTTTAGTGAAATGCAAACTAAGGGTAGAGAAATCACCGTTGAAATACAAGTTTTTGAGAACTCACCTAAAAAGATTAACAGTGAAATTAATGATGATGGTGATGAATTGTCAGATGATATCCAAAAATGGATGAAGGAAAATACTGTAAATGGCGCATTTACTTTACAAACAAAAACTTCTACTTTAATGAGAATGACAAGTGTAAGAATACCATTAAAAACGGAAGACGGTACTGCATTTTCGGCTGATGCATTTGGTACAAAATTAAGAAAATACATGCGAAAAACTTATCAGATACCTTGTTCTTCATATCCTGTTGGTACAGGTAAAACTGTTTTGGTAATTGGAGGTAAAAGTCAGTAATACTATACTTTAAAAAGATAAAAATGAAAACAACTCTAATTATTAGTATTCTTATTTTATTTTCTTACAATATAAAGGCACAGAACACATTAGGTAAAACTGATGATGCAGCTAGAATTGTATTAGCTACATTCGTTCCCCAACAAATAGATAATATGCCTGAAGCTGCTCGCAGCAGCCTTACTAACAAACTAAACCAAATTGTAACACAAAATGGTATGGGTGGAAAATCTATTAATGAAAGATTTATTATTACTGCAAACATAAATGTTATCTCTAAAGACATAACACCATCGGCACCGCCAATGTATGCTTATATTTTAGACATAACTTTATTTATTGGCGATGGAATAGAAGGAATAAAATTTTCAAGTATTTCTTTTGAAGTTAAAGGGATTGGCGAAAGTGAAACAAAAGCGTATATCTCTGCGCTTAAAAATTTAAAAACAAACGACCCAAAATATCAATCATTTATTGAAACTGGGAAAAACAAAATCATTGAATATTACAACAGCAAGTGTGACTTTAATATTAAAGAAGCTCAAACGCTTGCCAGTCAAAACGAATTTGATGAAGCTATTTTTAAATTATCATGCGTGCCTGAAGTTTGCAAAGATTGCTACGATAAATCTATGGATGCAATAACTGTTATTTTTAAAGCAAAAATGGAAAGGGAATGCCAATCTAATATTGCAAAATCAAGAACTTTTAAAGCTCAAGAGAATTATGATAAAGCAGCTGAAGCTTTAGCCACTATTTTACCAGATTTAAATTGTTATAAGGAAGCCCAATCATTGATGATTGAAATTAATGATCATAAATGCGCTATTGCATTAGGTAAAGCAAAGGGCGCATGGGCCTCTAAAGATGTTGAGTCTACAGGTAACGCTTTAAAAAATATACCAACAGATTCAAAATGCTATGGTGAGGGAGTTGCACTTGCTGAAGAAGTAAGGGCATGGGTAAAGAAAAAGGATGATAGAGAGTGGAACTTTAAAATGCAAGAGCATAAGGATGAAGTAGCTTTAGCAAAGTCGTCTATCAATGCGGCAAGAGAAATTGGTGTGGCATATGGAAAAAATCAGCCTAAAAGCGTAACTTATAATATTATAGGGTGGTAGTAAAAGAAAATTTGAAAGGTATTTTTTGTAAAATATATTAATCAGGTTGATTATAATATCAAAAAAAGCCACGCCCCTAAAAGGTGTGGCTTTTTACATTGCAATAAATCTTATAGCTCTCTGCAATAGATTTTTAAATTGGGGTGTATTTAAAGCTAGGTGGCAGATGTGGGATAGGTGTATGGGGGATTTTTTGTAAATTGTATTATTACAAAACAAATATTTGCATGTCTAAATGAAATTCGGGGGGATAGCTGCAAATCATTATAAATCATTTTAAGAAAAACATCAAAATTGATACAAATGAATTTATTAAAAACTAATGTTATTAACACATTCCTATTACCAGCATTGTTAGTATTGTTGAATTTTATTGTTAAAGGCGTTTTTATTTCAAGCAATTCTATTGCGGGAGATGAACCATTTAGCATTTTTATTGCTCAATTAGACATTACATCAATTATTAAGCAATTGTCAACAGGGAATAACCCTCCCTTATATGAAATACTCCTTCACTTTTGGATTAAATTATTTGGAATTTCCGCGTTATCTGTAAGAGCGCTTTCGTTATTATTTAGTTGTATTACAATTCAATTTTTGTTTAAAATCGGCAGAAATTATTTTAATAAAAGAATTGCTATCTACGCCAGTTTAATTTTTATTTTTTCGAATTATCAAATAACTTTTGCTCATGAAGCGAGAGGTTATGCGCTAATGGGAATGCTTGCGTCAATATCAATGTTTTATTATCTTAAAATAATTATTGATAACAAATTGAATAATTGGGATTACACTTTATTAATTTTAGCGAATATACTTATTATATATTCTCATTATTTTGGGTTTTTTGTATTAATTGTCCAAGCCCTGCATTTTATTTCAAGTAAACAATTATGGCATAAATACTATAAGTATTTTTTGTTATCAATCGGAATAATAACATTATTTTATATTCCAAACATTTTAGTCTTTTTAAGAAGATTAATAGATTCTTCTGATAATGGAACGTGGATACAACCTCCGAATGGATTTGAAAGCATATACAATATGTTGTGGAGTTTTTCTAATGCCCCAATAGTCACTGTATCCGTTATTGCAGTTCTATTAAGTGCTTTAATTAAATCTGTAACAAGAAAAAAAATGCTTAATTCAAATTGTTTAGCAAATAATTTAATAATTATCTGGTTTGTTTTTATCTTCTTTTTTATGTTTTTTATTTCGTATTGGATTCCTATGTTTTTCGACAGATATTTAATGAATGCAGCCATTTCATTTTGTTTATTAGTCGCAATTGCATTTGACTACATAATAGAAAAGAAATATGCAAGATATATTATACCAGGTTTTGTATGCTTTTTATTTATCATTACAACTAAACCTAACATAACAAATAAGCGAAATGCTAAAGAATCCATAGAAAAAATAAAACAATTAATGTCTGAAGAAAAAGTAATTATTTACTTTTCGCCAAGCTATTACGATTTGAACTTCATCTACTATTTTGACAATAATATTTTTAGAAATTATGATAACAATAATATTAAAATTAATATCTATAAATACTTTCATAAAAAAAATATCTTTCCCATTGACAATGTTAGCCAAATAGAACAGGGGTTGTGGCAGAATACACACAAAATAGTATACCTAGATGCGGGAGCAGATTTTTCTTTCCCAAATAATGGCATTTTGAATTTATTAGAAAATAAATTGAAGACTCAAAATAAATTTGAATATTACGAAATATTTAAAATATATGAATTTCGGCACTGAAATCTCATGCTGCTGTTATACTCAGCCGTCATTGGCAACTTTATAGAATGACACAACGAAAGCGAAAGGTCAAGAAATTTAAATAATACTCTATTATGCAAAATTTTTATTGCCATAGTATTTTTAGTTTTATTCTAAAATTGATGTTTACTAAACATTTGACACCTCTCGATTCTGGTTGGGGGCCAATCTCTTAAAAATCAATCAATACCTTTTGTTTTCTTGGACTTTTTACTACAGGTTTACAGCGAATCTTGAAGCAATTTGCCTGGATTGCAGTTTTTGTCGTGAACTTGAGTGTATTTAGAGGTAGGTGGCAGATGTGGGATAGGAATAGCACTGAAAAACACTTAGCTTTAATTAACGATTAAAAATCAGTCATTTAAATTTTTAAATATGAAAAAATTAATCTTAATCTTGACCATAATCTTTTGTTTTAATACAGCACATAGTCAATTTTATAATCGTGAAACCGCACCTAAAATTCAGAACGTAAAAGTTGATACTATAACAAATGTTGAAGCGGCGGGTATATTATTAACACGTTCGGGCGAGATAAAAAATCAGGCAAACAAGGAATTTGGTATTGTTGGGGGAACTATCATTGTTGTAAATTCGGCAATTTTGTTTTCAATGGAGGACTACCAAACTGAATCTGAGCCTGAGACATTATTTATTGCATGCACAACGTCCTTTGGCATTTATGTGGGCATTAAATCTTGGATAAAAACTTATAAAGGAAATGTCTACTTACAAAAAGCGGGACGATATTATATCTAATAATGGCGAAAATGGAATTGAAAAAATTGACGGGAAGTATTATTATATTAAATACGTTTCTAAATAACCCCACCCCGCCTATAACTCCCCAATTAAATCAGCCAAGGGTGGTCAATTTCACCGGTTTTGTGCTATTGAGTAGTTCTATTAATACAGGCTAATGAGAACCAATAACTGCATGTATCTTTTAAAGTAATTATACCTATTTTTTTTAGGTTTTCTAGTCCCTATCAATTATATTTACTATTTAGAATTATACATATAAAAATACAATAATGAAAAAAAGATTAGTAAGAACAATATTAATCTTCTTAATAACAGCTTCTATAATTGCCTGTTCAAAAAAAGAAGAAATAACATCCCCAACATCTATTTTGGGTAAATGGGGAATTGTTAATGAAAAAAGTAAAATTACAAGGAATGGTCAGATTATTGAAGACACAACTATAAGCCCAAGTGATTATTTTATTATAGAGGTTTATTCAAACGGAGTGGGGATATGGGACACCGACCCATTTAGGTATACGTTTTCGGGAACAACATTTCTTTTACTTTCAATGAATAATCAAGACACTCTTGATTTTAACAACTCTTACGTTACAGCAACAACTTTAAAGTTAGGTCGGTCAGGTAGTTGGGTAGAAAATGGGGGATAACTACTATGGTGAGGAGTCTCTTAACTTCATTAAACTTCAATAGAAAATATTTGAAATAACGTTGAAGATTTCTCAACATTGTCTTGTCAGTTTTATAAAGCGTGCAGTTGCTTTTAAGAGTTTATTGTTTATTCACCCCAAAATCATATTGATTCTGTCCTGAACATAAACTTGGGTGTGTTTGGAGGTAGGTGGCAGATGTGGGATAGAGAATGCACTTATAAAAATGTAGCTTTATTAAATAGCATTTATAAAATCTACTTACACCTTAATTATATCAAAACTCTAAACTTAAAAAACAGGGAATCCGAAAACTGAATAGAGTAGGAACTATTAATTCAACAAAACTAAAATGACACAACAAAAACCAGTTCAATCAAAAACAACAATGATTTTGATTAGTTTCTTTCTAGGTGGTCTAGGCATTCATCGCTTAATGATGGGTTATTCAAATTGGTGGTTAATGCTTATCACGCTAGGCGGGTGTGGTATATGGACATTAATTGACTTCATTAAAATAATAACAGGTAGCATGAAAATGGCCGACGGAAGAGACTTAATTTAAAATCAAAGGGGGAGATGAATCCCCCTTTTAATCCTATCTACTTATGAAACAAGTAACAGAAAAATACTGTACAGAGTGCGGAGCATTGATAAATAGCAAAGCTGAAATTTGTCCTAAATGTGGAGTTAGACAGCAACTTCAATCAAATTCAGTCAGCTCTGATATAGCCCAGCAGAGAAGCAAGTGGATTACTAGCATGTTATTATGTTGGTTTTTAGGTGTATTTGGTATACATAGGTTTTATTTAGGCCATACAGCCTCTGGAGTTTTACAACTGCTGACATTAGGGGGTTGCGGTATTTGGACGTTAATAGATTTCATTAATATCGTTTCTGGTAATTTTAAAGACGCTCAAGGCAATCCTATTAAAAATGTATAACTGCATTCGACATTATATTACTTCAAATGTTTTAATGTTCTCTTTTGGTGTTTATATCGTGTTTTCATCAACTTTCTTTATTATCACAGGTATTGATATTTGTATCCCATGTCTTTTTAAATCATCATTTGGCTTTAATTGTCCTGGTTGTGGTTTGACAACTGCATTTATAAGCCTTCTGAAACTTGACTTTAAAAATGCATTTGATTGTAATGGTTTAATATTTGTAATTGTACCTTTTGCCTTTTACTATCTAAGCAAAGACTTTGTTAAACATAAAAGAAAATTTAATATATAACTTTAATATTTTACAATACTTTATTAGACCTTTATTATATAAAATAATTAAACACTTATATTTTTTGCAGACCAAACTAATCATAAAATAATGATAAAATGAAAATCAATTCAATAATATTCAAAACTATTTTACTTTTAACAGCCACATCTGTAATTTCATGTGGAGGGAATAAGAATATTAGTAAAAATAATCAAGGTAATATAAGTGAGAACAACTCTTTTGTTGAAGAATCCATTTCAGAGAACGACTCTTTTATTAAAGAATCCATTTCAGAGAACAACTCATTTTTAGTAGAGGCTAGAAATAATGTAATAAAAAAC
This sequence comes from uncultured bacterium, assembly GCA_903828245.1. Lineage (GTDB taxonomy): Bacteria > Bacteroidota > Bacteroidia > Sphingobacteriales > Sphingobacteriaceae > CAIKLP01. Next base: position 90,062 of record CAIKLP010000081.1, read on the forward strand.
AAAACAGATAATTTTTATTTTAATCAAGCTTCAGAATATGTTAGAAATGAAGGCGAAGCCAGCTGGAATGCAATTGCAAATTTTGAAATGGCAATTATTGTAAATCCATCAAATGGAGGTTATTATAATGATATTGCTAATTGTTATAGAGGTGGAATAAAAAATTATAAGAAGGCATTAGAGTATTATAATAAAGCTATTGAAAATGGGTATGATGAAGGATTTATATATTACAATAGAGCAATATGTAAGTTTGAGACTAATGATTTAACAGGAGCTTGTTCAGATTATTCAATTGCAAAAAGTAGTGGATGGCAAGATGATTATTATGATATCGCAACAAAAGCAAAATGCACAATTAAAATTAATCAAAGCAATGGTGCTTCTTTGAATCAAACTCAAGTTACAAATATTGACGGGGTCTATTATGGCTCTCAAAACATAAGCGGTTTAAACCTAACAGCTAAACTAACCATAAGTGGTAGTAGATGGAGCGTGAGTTCACAATTAGGTTACGATAATCCAGAATATCAAAATGGAGTAGTTATGGGTTCAGATTTATATGATGATTCTGGAATGATAAAAATTGGGTATGTGTCTGGGAATTCAGCAAACATTGATGGCTATCCAAGTATGAGGAAGTAAATACTCAATTTACAGAAACAATAAAGGAGTTCAGAGACCTTTTTAAAAAACGCGGCGTAACCGAAAAGCCAAATGAGTAGGGAAAATTTAAATTTCATCATTTAATATGAAAAAAATGAAAAACAAAACAATCGTATTCAAAACCATTTTACTTTTAACAGTCACAATAGTAATTTCTTGTGGAGGTAATAATAGTAACTCAAATAAAGAATCAGATGCAAGTTCTAATGACTCTTTGATTGAAGTTAAAGAGGATAAATTATCCACAGCATGTGACTGTAAGGAATTTGCATTAAATAATGGGATTAAATGGCCTGAGAGTAGTGATTTGCTTCAAGTAATGGATTCAATTTTTATAGATGAGTCGCAAATAGAAAACTATAGAGTAGCACTCGCGCGAGTAAACACTATTCGTTCAAAATATCCAACTAATTTTAAGGAGAAGTGTGTAGATAAATTTGGAGAAAATGGAATTCTTGGAGCTGCATGTACTGAAAAAGAAATAAAAGAAAAGTTATTAAATGAGGCTATTAATTTTATGAAAAATAGATGCTATAACGTAAATCAACAGTTAGTAAAGTATAATGTAACAAAAACTGACAATGGTCTTATATTTCTGTTTATGTCAGTTGCCCCTAATGGTGATGTTTGTATCTCTGGAATATCTGAATATAATACAAACGAGATTATTAGTAGTGATTGTGGTTCAGCAGAAGCAAAATCAGCAGAATGGGACTCAGTCTCTGAGTATAAATTATAATAACTAATAGTTTATTCATTGTAGTATATTGCAATGGATTGTTCTGTATGTAGGAGACTTTTGTTTATTTGAATTTAGGTGGCAGATGTGGAATGGTATTTTCAATAAGGATTTCGGTAACTTTAATAATTCAATTACAATCACTTATTTAAACTTATAAATATGAAAAAAATCGCATTAATATTTTAGTATAAACTTAAAAAACAAAAACATGAAAAAAATCACTTTATTATTTTGCTCAGTAATTTTAATTACAATGCAAACAAACGCACAAATTAAAACTAATGCAGGTACTTTTTCTAAACCAACAAAGGGTGCAATTTTATCTGAAATCACATTTGCACCTAATATAGGTGGAGCTGGAATGTTTTCTTTACCTTCTGTAACAAGAAACGCAGAGATTCTTGGCGTTAAAGGAAGATATTTTTATGATAATAATAATGCATACAGATTTGCAGGAAATATTAGCATAAAAAGCACTGGCGTAAAAGATGAAAAGGCAGCAGTTACAGTTGGTTTATCAGCTGGTTTAGAGAAGCATTTAAAGGGAGCGGAAAGACTATCTACTTATTGGGGTTATGATGCAAATATTGGATTTAAATCAAATCAAGAAGAACAATTCTCGGGTTTTGGCGATCCAGCTTATATAACTAAAAATACATTTGGTATAGGTGCTAATGTATTTACAGGTTTTGACTACTATATTATGCCAAATATTTACATGGGCGTTGAAGTAGCATATGGACTTGCTATCACAAATACAAAATATGACAACATAGATGGTGTTACGGCTATAGAATTAGCACCAGGTGTAAGCTCGTTTTTAAGATTAGGATGGAAGTTATAAATCCGTTATAAAAGCATAAAATTTTAAATGTAAAAAGCCACGCCCTAAAAGGTGTGGCTTTTTACTTAAATAGCTAATTCCTAAGCAAACGACACAGGCCAACATCTTAAAATCAACCAATACCAATTATTCTCTTGAACTTTCGTAAATTGTATACTGAATTAAAAAATCAAAAATGAATATAACTATCATAGGAGCCTCGGCTGGTTTAGGATTCGAAACAGTAAAAAGAGGAATAGACAGAACTCATACTATCACAACGCTTTCTCGATCTGAAATTAAAATGGAAGAGAACAAATCATTAAAAGTGATAATTGGTGATGCAACTATTAAAGCCGACCTATTAAAAGCTATTCAAAACGCAGATGCGCTAATTGTAACATTAGGAACTAGCAAGAATATGAAAACGACAACGCTTTTTTCGGATTTTGCCAAATTAATGGTAGAAATACAAACCGAAAATAAAATAAGCATTCCATTTATTTTTGTTACGGGATTTGGAGCAGGAGAAAGTAAAAATTATGTTTCGTGGATTGTAAAAATGTTTTTAAAATACTTTTTAAAAGACGTTTATGCAGACAAAACTAAAATGGAAGAAATAATAACTAGTTCGGATCTGAATTGGACAGTTGTAAGGCCAGGAAGGTTATTAGACAAGGAATTGACAGCGCAATACCGCATCGAAAACAAATTATTCAAAGGAATTAATATTGGCGGAATTAATAGAGCAGATGTTGCAGACTTTTTAATAAAACAAGCAGAAAATCAAACTGAATTAAAAAAGTATGTTGCCATAGCTGAGAAATAGCCCCACCCCATAATGAAAAATAGTTTACTGACTTTATTTTTCTTTTTATCATTTCAATCTTTAGTTTTTGGTCAAGAAGTTTTAAAAACTGATGATGGCATTATACTTAATTCAAATTCAGAAAGAATTAATGAATTATCTATTCCAAAATTAGAGATTCCAAAAACAAAAAATTCCGAAAAAATTATTTCACATACGGGATACTCCTTATTGTATAATGAAAAATATAAACAAGCCAATTGGGTTGCTTACGAACTCACAAAAGAAGAGACCAATAAAATTTTTGAGCGAAGCAATAAATTTATTTCCGACCCACAAGTAAAATCGCTTAATGCATTTAATAAAGATTACGCAGGTTCGGGATATGATAAAGGGCATTTAGCGCCAGCAGCAGATATGGGCTGGTCGGCTAGTAGTATGACGGAATCTTTTTACTACAGTAATATGAGCCCACAGCTACCGGGTTTTAATAGAGGTATTTGGAAAAAATTAGAAGAGTTAGTGAGAACTTGGGCAATTGAAAATAAAGCTGTTTATGTAGTTACGGGTCCTGTATTATCTAAAGGACTTCAAACAATCGGGTATAATAAAATTGCTGTTCCAAATTATTATTACAAAGTAATTTTAGATTATCAAAATCCAAACATAAAAGCAATTGGTTTTATTCTTCCAAACGAATCTTCAAAATCTTTATTGCAGAATTATGCCGTTTCTATTGATAGCGTTGAAAAAGTAACAGGGATAGATTTCTTTTATTTATTAAAAGATCAAGAAGAAAATTTAATTGAAAAAGAATTGTGTATTAATTGTTGGTCTTGGAAAAGCAATAAAATTTCATCAGAAAAAAATTCATCAACTTTATCTGTACAATGTAATGGAACAACTAAAGCAGGAAATAGGTGTAAAAGAAGAACAACTAATGCCAGCGGAAGGTGTTATCAGCATTAGTATGAAATCTACTATATACTATTATACACTTCATCAAACATTACCGCCAGCATTTCATCTTTTTCGGTAATGGTATTGCCCGCATCGTGTGTAGTTAATTTAATCGAAACTTTATTATACACATTGCTCCATTCGGGATGGTGATTATGAATAGAAATTTGTTTGGAAGCGATTTGCATAAAATGCATAGCCGTTTCAAAATCTGCAAAGGTGTAGGTTTTGTGTAAGGCATTATTTTCATTGATCCAACTCATGCCTTATTAATTTACATTCACTACTTCTATGGCCACTTCGTTTCTGCGATTAGTTACATCCCAAGGCGCATTGTAACCCATATACATATAGGGTCCTGTTGTTTTTAAATTATTTTCAGAAATAATAGCAGCTAATTTATTTTTATATTTTTCAATTTTCATTTCGGAAGAAAATCCGCCAAAACGAATAACAGCGAGCACCCTAGCTTGTTCGTTTACAATTTCGACATTGTTTGAATTGGGTTTAGGTAATTGCGTACTTGTATATTCTTTAGGCATCATAAAATACATACTAGCACTATCACCCATTTTCATTACCACAGGCGCGGTCATGGCAATTTTTTGGTTGCGCTCATTGCCACCAAAAATATATCCTGCTATGGTCCGAAAACCAGCACTCATTTTTTGATCTTGTGTGCTTTGCAATAGCATTGTTTGCGCAACAACCATGTTTGGATATTGTCTAATTTCTACGGCACCATATTTTTTAATCACGCTATAAGCGGGCATTTCTATCTTATTAGATTTAAATGCAAAAAATACGCCAACAATAACCAATAACAATACTAGCAATAAAATAGACATGGGCTTTTTCATATTAAAAAAACAAAAACAATGCAAAATAGTTTGATTTGAAAGGATAAACAATTATATTCAAAAAAATAATTAATTTAAGGTAAATATATTTTCTAAATATGAAAAGAATAACATTACTTATGCTAATTTTCCTGATGATTGTATCAATTTCTGCTTCGGCGCAATTGTACATTTCATCGGGTGCAGAATTCTACATTGCCCCTTCGGAGCAGTTTACTTCTGCTGAGCAAGTTCAAAATTCGGGTACTTTAACCATTGCAGCAGGTGC